>NZ_CAOKTW010000002.1:0-300000 GCF_948472335.1 Streptococcus bouchesdurhonensis
GACCGCCAAAGCGAAGGTTACTGAGGAAGCAGAAAAAGCTAAGACCGCCATTGACCAAGCAGGTGACCAAGAAGCGGTTAATCAGGCTAAGGAAGACGGCTTAACTGCCCTTGATGGTCTGAATCCAATCGGACGCGACGGTCAAAAACAAGCGATTGTAGACAAAGCGAATGAGAAGACGACTGCCATCGGCAACAATCCAGACTTGACGGAAGCAGAGAAGAAGACCGCCAAAGCGAAGGTTACTGAGGAAGCAGAAAAAGCTAAGACCGCCATTGACCAAGCAGGAAAGCGTTAATCGGCAAGAGGTAACGCGAGTCGAAACGGACGGACGTCAAAAACAAGGATTGTAACAAGCAGAGAAGCGCATCGCACATCGCTTGACGAAGCAGAAAGCGCCAAATATGAGAAGCAGAAAGCAAGCCCTGACAGGTGACCAAGAAGCGGTTAATCAGGCTAAGGAAGACGGCTTAACTGCCCTTGATAAAATTCTTAAAGATCTTTCTGATCGTATTAACCAAGGAAACTCATTCACACCAAGTAATGGTGGCAACCAAACAGGTTCAGATAATAGAGGGGATACGGCTAGCCAAGGAGATAGACCAGCTCCATCTGGTGATGGCAGTCAAGGTGATGCAAATAACCAAACTCAGCCTACTACTCCAAGCACTCCAGCTCATTTAGGTGATTCGACGGATCAAGCTACTAGTTTATCTAGTCAACAGAGGGGAACAGGAAATGCGACAGAAGCAGAGTCTCCACAAGGGCTATCTGAAAGTTCTGCGAGACCAGCAGTGCGTAGCCGTAGAAGTGTAGCCTTTGCTGGAGGCGCTCAATCGAGTCAAGAGAAACAGGTTGATAAATCCGTCTTAAGAGAGTTGATTCAAGACTTGGAAACTCGTTTGAAAGACTTGGATGGTATTGATCAATCTGTCATTGACGCTGCGAAGATCATTCTCGGAGAGGGTCAAGAAGCCCTTAGAAATGCTGACTTGTCAGAGGCAGGTTTGAGAGAGATTACTGCTAAGGTCAAAGAAGCACTCGAATCCTTGAGAGGCAAGCAAGCGACTAAGGATGAAGAAAAAACGAAAGAAACAAGGAAAGAGCAAGGTCATCTTCCATACGGTACCATGATTGGTAGCCTGCTCGCCCTTCTTGGTCTCCTTCTCTTCCTCATCGCGCGTCGCAAGAAAGAGTCAGAACTCAAGAAATTGACCAAGGAATTGACTAAGGTTCTGCAAGAAAGCGACCTTACAAGTGTAGATGCGAAAGTCCTCGACCAAGCACGAGAAGCTCTCGCTCAAGCAGTTGCCTTCCTAGCCAATGAGAAAGAGTCTGACCACACAGAAGATGAGTTGATTGAGAAACTCAAAGCTATTCTTGCTCAGCTAAGATAAGCAAAGTTTAGACGAGTCGGAAACCAGCTAGAATACTGATTGAAAGAATGTTGGAAAAACTCAATTTGAGGTGAACATTTAGAAAATCTTTCTCTGATAAAACGCATAATATCAAGCTTTTTAAGGCAAGATATTATGCGCTTTTATCATTTTGAAACTTTTGTTCCATCCTTTTTGTGATATTTTTCCTTATTTCACAAATATTTCATATTTGGATTTTATAATAAGTTATAGTTCAGTTTTTACTATACTTTGATATTCAAATATGTTATACTATGATTATCAAAGTAAATGAAAGGGATTACGAACATGACGCCAGAAGAAATGTACTTGACAGAGCGATTAGACGTACAGATAGCTCATTTTTTAAAGAAAAGCGTTCAACATCGTAGACGCTATAAGGTATTAAAAATAACAGAAATCGTGGCAGGTTTTCTCATAGCTGTTTTTTGTGCTATTCCTATGCCAGGTGATCGCTACCGTTTGATTTCGGTTGCCTTGTCCAGTCTAGGCTTGCTGTGTGAGGGGATTCTCAATTTGTATAATGCCAAGGAACACTGGATTTCTTACCAAAAGACTGCGCAACTCCTGGAGAGAGAAAAATTCCTCTATCAATGTCAAACGGAGAAATATGCAGGAAAAACCAAGGATTTTGCCCTATTTGTCAAGACATGCGAAGGTCTTATCTCAGAGGAAATCAACCAGTGGGAAAGTATCCAGTCAAAAGAAGTAGCAGCTAGTGCAGATGCTCCAGAGAAAAAAGAATAGGAGGTGGAGGAAATGTTTCAATCCAGCTACCTATTGCCCTTGCTCTGGTTGAAAAAGAAGCCGATAAGGAAAAGATGAGCGCGACTCAGTGCCAGATATTTTTCTTTTACTATCAACTATTTGAACTCTTATTTGCTAGAGAAAGCGACTTGAGAGACTTATGTCTGGGAAGGCAAGGTTTTTATTTCTCGCAGTTAGAGAAAGATTTGCTTTCTGGAGTTTCCCACTTTCTAACAAACTTGGAGGGAAAAGGGACTCTCAAGGCTAATCAAGAAGTATCAGCTCGCAAAGCCCTTTTTCTAGCCTTGACAACTAGCCAGTCAGATTGGCAAGAGTTAGCTCCTGTTTTTGATTTTTATCAGACTATTGGGGGACTTGAACATCCTTCTCTCTTGAGTTCTCAGGACAGACAGCATCTGATGTGGATTTACCAGTCAGCTTTGGAGAAGGATTATAGTGTCAAGGTAATTGGCGACAAGCATTTTGTATTGAAGAGACAAGATGCTACTAAATTGACAGGGCGCCAAACTCAAACTTTGGAAGCACTGAGTCAATCAGAAGACTTGGTCAATCCTGTCTATGTTACATTAGGAGAAAAGGGGGTGCTCTTGCTTGATTAAGAGAGGAGATGTTGTAGCTCTTTATTTGCCTTTTCCGACTATTAGTAGCGATTTGGCTGTGAAGAATCATATGTATATTTGTATTGACAACAGCATGACTAAAAACAAAGAGTTGGTTAAAAATCAGACCTTCAAACCAGCTCTCTTGACCAGACGTTTGGTCAAGAACTTTATGATAGAAGAGTAGGATCTAGCTCGTAATCCTTTTACAAGACCAACCTTGATTGACTTAGATAAGGTATTTATGTTAGATAATACGGTCATTCCGACTTCTTATCTAGCCAGACGGCGACGCAATGTCTCAGAAGAATTGTACGAGGAAGTTTTGGATCACTTAGTCCAACCACGGCTGATTTCGCTGAACAAGTCTGAGTTTATGCAACTCAATCCAGGAACTTATTAGGAGGAAGAATATGGCAAATAAAGCAGTAAATGACTTTATACTAGCTATGGATTACGATAAAAAGAAACTCTTGACCCATCAGGGAGAAAGTATTGAAAATCGTTTCATCAAAGAGGGGAATCAGCTACCCGATGAGTTTGTTGTTATCGAAAGAAAGAAGCGGAGCCTGTCGACAAACACAAGTGATATTTCCGTGACGGCTACCAACGATAGTCGCCTCTATCCTGGAGCGCTTCTCGTAGTGGATGAGACCTTGTTAGAGAATAATCCCACTCTTCTTGCGGTCGATCGTGCTCCGATGACTTATAGTATTGATTTGCCTGGTTTGGCAAGTAGTGATAGCTTTCTCCAAGTAGAAGATCCCAGCAATTCAAGTGTTCGCGGAGCGGTAAACGATTTGTTGGCCAAGTGGCATCAAGATTATGGTCAGGTCAATAATGTCCCAGCTAGAATGCAGTATGAAAAAATCACGGCTCACAGCATGGAACAACTCAAGGTCAAGTTTGGTTCTGACTTTGAAAAGACAGGAATTCTCTTGATATTGATTTTAATTCTGTCCATTCGGGCGAAAAGCAGATTCAGATTGTTAATTTTAAGCAGATTTATTATACAGTCAGCGTAGATGCTGTTAAAAATCCAGGAGATGTGTTTCAAGATACTGTAACGGTAGAGGATTTAAGACAGAGAGGAATTTCTGCAGAGCGTCCTTTGGTCTATATTTCGAGTGTTGCTTATGGGCGCCAAGTCTATCTCAAGTTGGAAACCACGAGTAAGAGTGATGAAGTAGAGGCTGCTTTTGAAGCTTTGATAAAAGGAGTCAAGGTAGCTCCTCAGACAGAGTGGAAACAGATTTTGGACAATACAGAAGTGAAGGCGGTTATTTTAGGGGGCGACCCGAGTTCGGGTGCCCGAGTTGTAACAGGCAAGGTGGATATGGTAGAGGACTTGATTCAAGAAGGCAGTCGCTTTACAGCAGATCACCCAGGTTTGCCGATTTCCTATACAACTTCTTTTTTACGGGACAATGTAGTTGCGAGCTTTCAAAACAGTACAGACTATGTTGAGACTAAGGTGACAGCTTACAGAAACGGAGATTTACTTTTGGATCATAGTGGTGCCTATGTTGCCCAATATTACATTACTTGGGATGAATTATCCTATGATAATCAAGGTAAGGAAGTTTTGACTCCTAAGGCTTGGGACAGAAATGGGCAGGATTTGACGGCTCATTTTACCACTAGTATTCCTTTAAAAGGGAATGTTCGCAATCTCTCTGTCAAAATTAGAGAGTGTCTCGGACTTGCCTGGGAATGGTGGCGTACGGTTTATGAAAAAACCGATTTGCCACTAGTGCGTAAGCGGACGATTTCTATTTGGGGAACGACTCTTTATCCTCAGGTAGAGGATAAGGTAGAAAATGACTAGGCTCGTGATTTTAAAATGAGTCTATCAAACCGTAGCTGTAAGAAAAAGTAAAAAGGGTAGTGAAACTCCTTGCTATACAGGGAATTAGCTACCTTTTACTTGTTTTAGAAGTGCCGTTGTACTAGTCTAACTTCAGTATCATGTGAAATCAAAAAGAGCATACATTTCTGTTTCAGGAACACATAAATTACACTCTTCGAAAATCTCTTCAAACTACGTCAGCCCTATCTGCAACCTCAAAACAGTGTTTTGAGCAACCTGTGGCTAGTTTTCGAGTTTGCTCTTTGATTTTCATTGAGTAATAGATGTTTGGTTAGAAATTCTTCTATTGATTTCTTAGAATACAATAGCGCCTATAAGAACTGTTGAATTTCAAAGTATTTACTTGAACTATGATATGTCTGGAGTAGACTGTCAATAAAAGGTGCAGTATGATTGTTTTTGTCGATTATATCTACAAACTCTAAACAGTAGTTTGAGCGGACTTTGTCAAACTTGGTAGAAACTTTCTATTTTCAGATAATGGTCTAGTTTGTTTTTTGAATGTTGATAAGGATGGAAAGGCAAGACCATCTTGGCAACAAAAGTGCTATCCTAGTTGGATTTACTGAATAAAATCCATTTCCTCTAGTGAAAATCGAAAAAACTTGTGTTATAATCCCATCTTTGACAGTTTTTCGAAATCAAAGAGCCCCTAAATACTGATATGACAGCTTTTCGGAGCTCTTTTTCTCTTTTTAAAAAATGCGTACTTTTTATCTAGATTTGGTTTTCTTAAAAATTTTTTTCATATTTTTTTCGCTTATAATCTCAAAATCAGTTTGGAAACCAAATGCTTGGTGGAGTTGATCCGTGATAGTTGTTCTGGTGTAAGTTGGAAGATATCCTGCTCCATAAAGATGTTTGAACTTGTAATTGCGTAAGGTTTGGATGAGTTCTGAACAGGTGACTGTTTCTCCTAGTTGTTTTTCCAAGAGACGATAAATCATTAGTGCTAGGAAACAAATAGTGAAATGTGCTTGAATCCTATCTGAACGGCTGAGATAAACGGGTCTGGCTCGTAGTTCCTGCTTCATGATACGAAAACTCTCTTCAATTTCCCACCGCCTTTGATTGATGACTACAATTGTCTGGATATCTTCATCTAGATTAGTGGCTACGGCGTAGAGACCATCATATTGAGCCTCTTCTTGAATACGTTCCTCATCAAGAGTTAGAATCCTTTTCTCGGCGATTTCCCCTTCTTTGGTAGTACTTGTTTCTTTCAGAAATCTCTTAAAATCGGTTTGTCTCTTCTTGGTAGCTTGGCTGGGCTTGCCCAGTAACTTACTAGCCCGTTCAATCTGTCTCTCTCGTATCGTTCGATGATAGTCTTGATATTTAGTAGAAAAGGTCACAATCAAGCGTTGATTTGGTAAATCTTCATCATAAAAAGGAGATTCTTTAAAGAAGAGCTGTTTTTTTAATTCCTCTCTGTGCTCTAGCTCATCCAGATTGTAAAAGATAGGATTCTTATCCCCAACCATTCGCCAACCACTTTTATCCAAAGCCCAGTCTCTGTATTCTTTCTTTAACTTCTTGATAGATTGAGTTGTGACATAGGAACGTTCCCCAAAAGAATTGTACATCTTATTGGCTTTTGATGAGAGTCCAGCATCTGTACAGACTACAAATTTTGAAGCCTTGTACTCCTTGACAATCTTTCTTTCTAATGGTTTAAGAGTAGTTTGTTCATTTGTATTTCCAGGGTGGATACAGAAAGCTAGGGGAATTCCTTGTTTGTCCATAAAGAGTCCCATCTCCACAATTGGATTTGGGCGATGTTCTTTAGATGGACCGTATTGTCTCAGAAGTCCTTCCTCATCTTCAGCTTCAATTTCAAAATAGAAGTTAGTACAGTCATAGTAGAGAACTTCTGTCTGTCGTTGGGTCATCTTTTTTGAAGTTTGATAGGTTTGTTCTTGTATAAACTCTGTTTCATTAGAAATAACTTCAAGAGCCCGATAAAAATGTTGGAGTTCAAATTCTTTAGGTTCGAGTAATGTTTTTGAAAATTCTAGGGTGGATCGTTTTGAAGCAGGAGCTAGAATCCGTCCATAAATCAATCGAGATAGGATATCATCTAGAGAGAAATTAAAACGATGTCGTTTTTGGATTTCTTTGTTAATTCTAGGCAAATCTAGTTGATGATAGAGGTCTTGTAGGAAGAGATAGCCTCCATGATATTCGTTCAATTGATTTTGTTTTAACTGTTTGTTCTGACTAAAGGTAATGAGGAAATCTTTATTTTCTTCTTTTTCTTTCTCAGTTAATTCCTTGGCACGTAAACGAGCCCACTCAAGAGGTTCCATATCAGGATGTTCTTTTAAGAGTGTGTTATGATTGCCTAAGTTTTCTACGATAGTAGAAGTCCGTTTATTTCCAACCTTGATGTCTTTAATAATAGCGTAGTTGATAGTGTTTTTTGACTTTGATTGTTTCACTCTCATCTTTTTATACCTCGCTCTATTATAACAAAGTACGGAAAAGTACGCAAATAAAAAACGGTGAAATTTGACAAGAAAATCCCTTATATCAACCTTTATGAGGAGTTTTTCACTTCACAACTGTCAAAGTCCCGAGAAGTTAGCAAATTGTAAAAAGTTTAAAAAAGTTTAAAAAAGTAGTTGACAAAGTTTGAAAAGATTGTATAATAGTAAGAGTTGAAAATAACAACTCTGGTCCGTTGGTCAAGGGGTTAAGACACCGCCTTTTCACGGCGGTAACACGGGTTCGAATCCCGTACGGACTATAGTATGTTGCGGTTGGAACACTTGATGAAAAAAAGATTAAAAAAGTTTCAAAAAAAGTGTTGACAAGCGAAAGTGATTGTGATATACTAATATAGTTGTCGCTTGAGAGAAGTAAGTGACAAAGACCTTTGAAAACTGAACAAGACGAACCAATGTGCAGGGCACTACAACTGAAGTTGTAGTACTGAACAATGAAAAAAACAATAAATCTGTCAGTGACAGAAATGAGTGAGAACTCAAACTTTTAATGAGAGTTTGATCCTGGCTCAGGACGAACGCTGGCGGCGTGCCTAATACATGCAAGTAGAACGCTGAAGGAGGAGCTTGCTTCTCTGGATGAGTTGCGAACGGGTGAGTAACGCGTAGGTAACCTGCCTGGTAGCGGGGGATAACTATTGGAAACGATAGCTAATACCGCATAAGAGTAGATGTTGCATGACATTTGCTTAAAAGGTGCAATTGCATCACTACCAGATGGACCTGCGTTGTATTAGCTAGTTGGTGGGGTAACGGCTCACCAAGGCGACGATACATAGCCGACCTGAGAGGGTGATCGGCCACACTGGGACTGAGACACGGCCCAGACTCCTACGGGAGGCAGCAGTA
This sequence comes from Streptococcus bouchesdurhonensis, assembly GCF_948472335.1. The sequence continues at coordinate 8,012 of NZ_CAOKTW010000002.1, forward strand.
GGGAATCTTCGGCAATGGACGGAAGTCTGACCGAGCAACGCCGCGTGAGTGAAGAAGGTTTTCGGATCGTAAAGCTCTGTTGTAAGAGAAGAACGAGTGTGAGAGTGGAAAGTTCACACTGTGACGGTATCTTACCAGAAAGGGACGGCTAACTACGTGCCAGCAGCCGCGGTAATACGTAGGTCCCGAGCGTTGTCCGGATTTATTGGGCGTAAAGCGAGCGCAGGCGGTTAGATAAGTCTGAAGTTAAAGGCTGTGGCTTAACCATAGTAGGCTTTGGAAACTGTTTAACTTGAGTGCAAGAGGGGAGAGTGGGATTCCATGTGTAGCGGTGAAATGCGTAGATATATGGAGGAACATTATGGCGAAAGCGGCTCTCTGGCTTGTAACTGACGCTGAGGCTCGAAAGCGTGGGGAGCAAACAGGATTAGATACCCTGGTAGTCCACGCCGTAAACGATGAGTGCTAGGTGTTAGACCCTTTCCGGGGTTTAGTGCCGCAGCTAACGCATTAAGCACTCCGCCTGGGGAGTACGACCGCAAGGTTGAAACTCAAAGGAATTGACGGGGCCCGCACAAGCGGTGGAGCATGTGGTTTAATTCGAAGCAACGCGAAGAACCTTACCAGGTCTTGACATCCCTCTGACCGCTCTAGAGATAGAGTTTTCCTTCGGGACAGAGGTGACAGGTGGTGCATGGTTGTCGTCAGCTCGTGTCGTGAGATGTTGGGTTAAGTCCCGCAACGAGCGCAACCCCTATTGTTAGTTGCCATCATTCAGTTGGGCACTCTAGCGAGACTGCCGTTATAAACTAGGAGGAAGGTGGGGATGACGTCAAATCATCATGCCCCTTATGACCTGGGCTACACACGTGCTACAATGGCTGGTACAACGAGTCGCAAGTAGGTGACGGCAAGCTAATCTCTTAAAGCCAGTCTCAGTTCGGATTGTAGGCTGCAACTCGCCTACATGAAGTCGGAATCGCTAGTAATCGCGGATCAGCACGCCGCGGTGAATACGTTCCCGGGCCTTGTACACACCGCCCGTCACACCACGAGAGTTTGTAACACCCGAAGTCGGTGAGGTAACCGTAAGGAGCCAGCCGCCTAAGGTGGGATAGATGATTGGGGTGAAGTCGTAACAAGGTAGCCGTATCGGAAGGTGCGGCTGGATCACCTCCTTTCTAAGGAAAAGGAACTGCGCATTGGTCTTGTTTAGTCTTGAGAGGTCTTGTGGGGCCTTAGCTCAGCTGGGAGAGCGCCTGCTTTGCACGCAGGAGGTCAGCGGTTCGATCCCGCTAGGCTCCATTGGTGAGAGATCACCAAGTAATGCACATTGAAAATTGAATATCTATATCAAATAGTAACAAGAAAATAAACCGAAAACGCTGTAGTATTAATAAGAGTTTATGACTGAAAGGTCAGAAAATAAGGTTAAGTTAATAAGGGCGCACGGTGGATGCCTTGGCACTAGGAGCCGAAGAAGGACGTGACAAACGACGATATGCCTTGGGTAGCTGTAAGTGAGCGATGATCCAGGGATTTCCGAATGGGGGAACCCAACAGGTACTACCTGTTACCCACATCTGTTAAGGATGTGAGGAGGAAGACGCAGTGAACTGAAACATCTAAGTAGCTGCAGGAAGAGAAAGCAAAAGCGATTGCCTTAGTAGCGGCGAGCGAAACGGCAGGAGGGCAAACCGAAGAGTTTACTCTTCGGGGTTGTAGGACTGCAATGTGGACTCAAAGATTATAGAAGAATGATTTGGGAAGATCAGCCAAAGAGAGTAATAGCCTCGTATTTAAAATAGTCTTTGTACCTAGCAGTATCCTGAGTACGGCGGGACACGTGAAATCCCGTCGGAATCTGGGAGGACCATCTCCCAACCCTAAATACTCCCTAGTGACCGATAGTGAACCAGTACCGTGAGGGAAAGGTGAAAAGCACCCGAGGGGAGTGAAATAGAACCTGAAACCGTGTGCCTACAACAAGTTCGAGCCCGTTAATGGGTGAGAGCGTGCCTTTTGTAGAATGAACCTAGCGAGTTACGTTATGATGCGAGGTTAAGTTGAAGAGACGGAGCCGTAGGGAAACCGAGTCTGAATAGGGCGCCTTAGTATCATGACGTAGACCCGAAACCATGTGACCTACCCATGAGCAGGTTGAAGGTGCGGTAAGACGCACTGGAGGACCGAACCAGGGCACGTTGAAAAGTGCTTGGATGACTTGTGGGTAGCGGAGAAATTCCAAACGAACTTGGAGATAGCTGGTTCTCTCCGAAATAGCTTTAGGGCTAGCGTCGACATTAGAGATTCTTGGAGGTAGAGCACTGTTTGGGTGAGGGGTCCATCCGGATTACCAATCTCAGATAAACTCCGAATGCCAAAGAATTATGGTCGGCAGTCAGACTGCGAGTGCTAAGATCCGTAGTCGAAAGGGAAACAGCCCAGACCACCAGCTAAGGTCCCAAAATAATTGTTAAGTGGAAAAGGATGTGGGGTTGCACAGACAACTAGGATGTTAGCTTAGAAGCAGCTATTCATTCAAAGAGTGCGTAATAGCTCACTAGTCGAGTGACCCTGCGCCGAAAATGTACTGGGGCTAAAACAATTTACCGAAGCTGTGGATACCTTTATAGGTATGGTAGGAGAGCGTTCTATGTGTGATGAAGGTATACCGTGAGGAGTGCTGGAACGCATAGAAGTGAGAATGCTTGGTATGAGTAGCGAAAGACAGGTGAGAATCCTGTCCACCGTAAGACTAAGGTTTCCAGGGGAAGGCTCGTCCGCCCTGGGTTAGTCGGGACCTAAGGAGAGACCGAAAGGTGTATCCGATGGACAACAGGTTGATATTCCTGTACTAGAGTATGTAGTGATGGAGGGACGCAGTAGGCTAACTAAAGCAGACGATTGGAAGTGTCTGTCTAAGCAGTGAGGTGTGAATTGAGTTAAATGCTTAGTTCTATAACATTGAGCTGTGATGGGGAGCGAAGTTTAGTAGCGAAGTTAGTGACGTCACACTGCCAAGAAAAGCTTCTAGCGTTTAAACATACTCTACCCGTACCGCAAACCGACACAGGTAGTCGAGGCGAGTAGCCTCAGGTGAGCGAGAGAACTCTCGTTAAGGAACTCGGCAAAATGACCCCGTAACTTCGGGAGAAGGGGTGCTGACTTGAAGTCAGCCGCAGTGAATAGGCCCAAGCAACTGTTTATCAAAAACACAGCTCTCTGCTAAATCGTAAGATGATGTATAGGGGGTGACGCCTGCCGGTGCTGGAAGGTTAAGAGGAGTGCTTAGCGGTAACGCGAAGGTATGAATTGAAGCCCCAGTAAACGGCGGCCGTAACTATAACGGTCCTAAGGTAGCGAAATTCCTTGTCGGGTAAGTTCCGACCCGCACGAAAGGCGTAATGATTTGGGCACTGTCTCAACGAGAGACTCGGTGAAATTTTAGTACCTGTGAAGATGCAGGTTACCCGCGACAGGACGGAAAGACCCCATGGAGCTTTACTGCAGTTTGATATTGAGTGTCTGTACCACATGTACAGGATAGGTAGGAGTCTATGAGATCGGGACGCCAGTTTCGAAGGAGACGTTGTTGGGATACTACCCTTGTGTTATGGCCACTCTAACCCAGATAGGTGATCCTATCGGAGACAGTGTCTGACGGGCAGTTTGACTGGGGCGGTCGCCTCCTAAAAGGTAACGGAGGCGCCCAAAGGTTCCCTCAGAATGGTTGGAAATCATTCGCAGAGTGTAAAGGTATAAGGGAGCTTGACTGCGAGAGCTACAACTCGAGCAGGGACGAAAGTCGGGCTTAGTGATCCGGTGGTTCCGTATGGAAGGGCCATCGCTCAACGGATAAAAGCTACCCTGGGGATAACAGGCTTATCTCCCCCAAGAGTTCACATCGACGGGGAGGTTTGGCACCTCGATGTCGGCTCGTCGCATCCTGGGGCTGTAGTCGGTCCCAAGGGTTGGGCTGTTCGCCCATTAAAGCGGCACGCGAGCTGGGTTCAGAACGTCGTGAGACAGTTCGGTCCCTATCCGTCGCGGGCGTAGGAAATTTGAGAGGATCTGCTCCTAGTACGAGAGGACCAGAGTGGACTTACCGCTGGTGTACCAGTTGTCTTGCCAAAGGCATCGCTGGGTAGCTATGTAGGGAAGGGATAAACGCTGAAAGCATCTAAGTGTGAAACCCACCTCAAGATGAGATTTCCCATGATTATATATCAGTAAGAGCCCTGAGAGATGATCAGGTAGATAGGTTAGAAGTGGAAGTGTGGCGACACATGTAGCGGACTAATACTAATAGCTCGAGGACTTATCCAAAGTAACTGAGAATACGAAAGCGAACGGTTTTCTTGGTTTGAATAGATATTCAATTTTGAGTAGGTATTACTCAGAGTTAAGTGACGATAGCCTAGGAGATACACCTGTACCCATGCCGAACACAGAAGTTAAGCCCTAGAACGCCGGAAGTAGTTGGGGGTTGCCCCCTGTGAGATAGGGAAGTCGCTTAGCTTTAATCCGCCATAGCTCAGTTGGTAGTAGCGCATGACTGTTAATCATGATGTCGTAGGTTCGAGTCCTACTGGCGGAGTAATTTAGTTAAGAGGTTTAGGCCTCTTTTTTTGTTATGTAATAATAATCTATCTCGTGTTATTAGAGGCGAGACATTTTTCGGCTCTTTGTCAACTGTAGTGGGTTGATGAAAAGCTAATCTCGAGAAAGGGCAAATTTCGTCATTTTTTTTGAAGTTTTTAAAGTTCCGAAAACCAAAGGCGTTGCGTTTGATAAGTTTGATGAGATTATTAGTGACTTCTAGTTTGGCGTTAGAATAGGCTAGTTTAAGGGCATTGACAATTTTCTCGTTATCAGCGTTCCAAACATTCAAAAATAGTTGGGACTTCCCTTAATAAATCTGTTACTTTCTTTTTCAAGATAGCCCAAGCTTGCTCAATAGGATTCAAATCTGGTGAATAAGGCGGTAGAGGTAAGAAAAAGTGTTTATCTTGGATGCAGAGTTCATCCAAAATGTTCTTGGGATAAAAACTAGCATTGTCCATGATAATAACATGAGGTGTCTTCAAAGCAGGCAGGAGTTGCGTTTTGAACCACTCCACAAAGAAATCGCTTGTCATGCTGTTCTTGTAAATCATGGGAGCTATAAACTCTCTGTCTACTTGTCCTGCAACAATTGAAGTTCGCTCAAAACGACGTCCGCTAATCTTTTCATAGACTTTCTCCCCTTTAGAGCCCCTGCATAAGGACGATAGAGGTAGCGGTCGATTCCTGTCTCATCAATGTATACGATTGGTAAATCGTTTAGGTTATCCAAAATATCAAGAAACTCAGCGACTTTCTCTGGGTCTTGTTCCTTAAAGCTCGTCATCTTTTTTGAAGTGACCTTCATCTGCTTTAAAGCTGCCCATACGAAAACGGTGGACAACACGTTAACTTGAACGTTATGGACTTGAACGATGTTTACGAAAAGATTATGTCAGGTGAAGACGTTATCGTACGTATCTCTGGATACTGTGTAAACACTAAATACCTCACTCCAGAACAAAAAACTGAATTGACACAACGTGTCTTCCACGAAGTTCTTTCAATGGATGATGCCTTGGATGCATTGAGCTAATCAAGTTCTTGAATAATGAAAAGGAACCCTCGGTCAGTCGACTGAGGGTTTTGTGCTTGGGGATAGTGTGAGCAATTCCTTCGGCGCAATATGCAATGTTTTTGGAAAGGAATAGTGGACCGAATCTGAAATAGCCCGCTGAAACGTTTCAAACAGTGCTAGAAATTGACTGGAATTCAAAGATACTTGTTGAGTTGGGGGGATTTGAAAATAATCCTCAATGAAAATCAAAGAGCAAACTAGGAAGCTATCCTCAGGTTGCTCAAAACACTGTTTTGAGGTTGCAGATAGATCTGACGCAGTTTGAAGAGATTTTCATTGAGGATAAGTCAGGTACTGAAATGTCTGATCGGGATTTAAAGATATAATCCCGACTTTATCACTTAAAAAATACAAAAGGGCAGCTACCCCCTTGCGCGACAAGGGATTTCGCTGTTCTTTAATCTCGTTTAGGTGTTGTATATGGAGCTTTGGCGTAATTTTTGAGTTCTTCAAACTTCACGAACCCTTTGTTCCATTCCATGCCCAATAATCTATTTAGTAGCTGCATATCTGGACTTTCTTGTAGTCTATAGTAATTATCTTGTAACCTAGTTGCTTTGGCACTGTTGAGAGCATTAGCGATTCTCCTTGGACTCATCTTCCAATTAATTTGATGTTGGAGGAGTCGAAGATGAATTAAAGCGATAAAACAAGTCAAAAAATGTGCCTGTATATGATTTTCTGTCCATACATAAACAGGTCTACTTTCAAGCTCTGTCTTCGTGATGCGGAAGCAATCCTCAATCTTAGCTAACTCTTTATAAGCCTCCAACATCTCTTCATCTGTCATTCCAACTTCACTTGTTACAAGAACATTCACACCATCAAACTGAGCATCAAAATCAACCTGCTCATGGTCAATGGTAACAAGTGGGGAAAAAGGCTTTAGTTCCCCTGTTTTTTCATCCAGATAGTGGAGGTCTAGATATTTCTTGCCTCCTTTTTTACTGGTCTGTCGAAAGAGTTCCGCATTGGTTAGTTGGCTGGCATATTCTAAAGCACCTTCCCGACGAATCCGTTCTCGATCAGCGTATTTCTTAGACCAAGTAATCAGAACTTTCTCTTTGACAAGTGGAGAATCCTTCTTCGTTCCCAGCTTGCGTTCACGTAGATAGGACTTCTTTGCGAAGGTCAACTCCTTATTAAATTGCCAATCGTTTGGATTTAGAATTTGTGTTTGTAGCTCCTTTGAGGCGCCACGCCGTCCACGATGCTTCTGGGAGAAGAGCCATCCATCTTTTTGATGAATCATCTCAGAAATATTGTAAGAGCTATTCATAGCCTTATCGGCCACCACCACAATACGCTCAATTCCAAACTGTTTTTTAACTTCCTCAACAGCTGGAAGATAGGTAATAGGATCTGTTTGATTTCCTCTAAATAACTTATAACTGATGGGAATTCCATTCGTATCCATAAATAATCCTAATTGGACAATGGGTTTGGGACGATGTTCCTTACTAGGACCTCGCCTTCTTAGTCCTTCTTTTAGAATTTCACCATCAACTGAAACAACCGTCTCATCGGGGATATCTGTTTCAAAGTAGTAGTTCGTTACATCGTAGAAAACTAAACGTGCTTCACGCTTGGTCATGCGACTCACTTCTTTATGAAGATGAAGCAGAAGTTTTTCTTTCAAGGTATCCAACTTATCTAACGAACGATAAATAGCGTTGAGGCTTATTTCCCAATGACCAAATAAGTTTACTTGAGAAGCATAAGTAGATAACTTACTATCTGGATTGAGGACTCTCTGAAAAACTAATAGTTTTAAAACTTGAGCCAAATCGTACTCTGATTTCGATTTCACTGTCTTTAGAAACTCGGTTAGTTTTAACTCTTCAAACAGGTTATCCAAGACCATCCAACCATAGGACTGATCCACCTCATTCATAGGAGCCAGTAGGTCATAGCTTACTTGAAAGAATTGAGGTTCTGTTAGTAGACCTTCCTTTGCCTCACGTTTCAAACGTTCTAAGATATCAGGTTCCTCTACCTCTAGTTCATCTAAGAGACCATATTTTTTCAAAATACGCTGTCTGACTTTTCCATCTTTTCGATATCCCTCCACAAGATAGACATGAGTACGCCCTTCTTTGTTGGTTGTTGTTTTAATAAATGCCATACTCTATTATAGCATACATAATTATATACAACAAACAAAAAAGTTGAAAAATAGTCGGAAAATCCAGATGTACCAAGGGATTAAGTAAGGTCGGCGGAGAATTAAGTGATAAAGTCGGGCAGATAGATCTGACGCAGTTTGAAGAGATTTTCATTGAGGATAAGTCAGGTACTGAAATGTCTGATCGGGATTTAAAGATATAATAAAATGAAATAAGAATAGGACAAATCAATCGGGACAGTCAAATCGATTTCTAACAATGTTTTAGAAGTCCAGATGTACTATTCTAGTTTCAATCTACCATACTTGAGAATTTTATGCTGGGTATCCTTATCAATCACCGTTTGATTCACATGGAGAGTCAAAACACGGTGGGGAGATAGAATGGACAAAATTTGATTTTTGGCAATTTTTGAAAGGATGAGGCCTCGAATAATCTTGAGTCCACCTGCAGTTGATCCAGCAGAGCCACCGATTGCCATGAGGAAAAGGAGGATAAACTGGGAGAAGAGGGGCCAGTTGGTAATATCTCCATATCCAAAACCAGTTGTTGTAATGATGTTGGAAACCTGGAAGAAGGCCTTCAAAGCTCTTTGAAAACCCTGGGTAGAGGTAGAGGGTGTTGAGGCTAATCAAGCCTGTAGAAACCAGTACAATGACCAAGTAAGCCCGAAGTTCTTCGTCACCAAAGAAGGCCTTGATGCGACGGAACATGAGGTAGTAGTAGAGGTTGAAATTTACCCCAAAAACCAGAACTCCGATACTGACCAGATAGGTAATCAGTGAGCTGCCATAGTGGGCAATTCCGTCGTTATAGACGGTAAAGCCTCCAGTTCCCGCTGTCCCCGTAGCAATGACAAAACTATCGTAGAGAGGCATGCCAGCTAGATAATAGATGATGACAAAGAGGGAGAAGAGAGCTAGATAAAGGAGATAGAGAATCTGGGCAGTGTTTTTTAGTTTGGATACAACCTTGCCAAAAACAGGACCTGGAACCTCAGCCTTCATCACCTCTAGGTGGCTATTTTTGGCATTGTCCATAATAGCAAGTGCAAAAACAAGCACTCCCATCCCTCCAATCAAGTGGGTAACTTCGCCAGAAGAGGAGGGAACGGCTGAGAACCGAAACGTCGTTCAAAATAGTTGCTCCAGTAGTTGTAAAGCCAGAACTAATTTCAAAAAAGGCATCAATAACGCTAGGGATTTGCCCAGAAAAGACAAAGGGGAGACCACCAAAGAAGGACCAAAGGATTCAACAGAGGGCCACAATCAAGATTCCCTCCTTGGCATAAATCCGTTGATTTTTTGGCTTTTGTAAAATTCCTGAGCCACCTAGTAATACCAGAATTCCAATCGTTGTAAAGAGGGCTGTAAAGACTTGGCTCGATTCACGGTAATAGAGAGCGACAGCTACAGGAACCAAAAGGAGAACCGCTTCAATCAAAAGTAACTTTGAAAGGAGGTAGCGAATCATACTTTTATTCATTTCTTACCTCGCGATCAAGTCATAAATCTTAGTGATATTCGGCAACAAGGTTGTTACTAGGAGCTTGTCTCCAACTTCCAACATATCCTCCCCAGTTGGGAAAATCGTTTTGCCCTTTCGAATGATAGCTGCAATAAGAACCCCTTTTTTCAATTTCAGTTGAGAAAGAGGTTTGGCAGTCATTTTATTGGCTTCCTTGATATGGAATTGCAGGGTTTCGATTTGGCCATTGGCTAGATGGTGCATGGCTTGAAGGTCTGAATACTGGGCATTAACCCGACCACGAATAAAGTGCATAATCGTGTCTACGGCAATACTTTTAGGTGTGATGATACTTGAAAAATCAGGCGCATTGATAATTTCGAGGAGACTGGTACGATTGACCTTGGTAATATTTTTCTGTACACCTACCCTGTCCAGGAACATAGAGGTAATCAGATTTTCCTCATCGACCCCTGTTAGAGTCGCAACGGCATCATAGTTTTGAGCACTTTCTTCCAGCAGGATATCTTGTGCGGTACCATCTCCTTGAACGATGTAGAGGTTTGGGAATTTCTCGCTAAAGAAGCTAGCGATTTCAGGATTGATTTCAATAATCTTAGTATCAATACGACTATCTTTGAGGATACCTAGTAGATAATAGGCAATTCTACCAGCTCCAACAATAAGAAGACCCTTCACGGCACGAGACTTGAAATAATTATGGAAGAGCATCATATCAACACGGTTACCAGTGACAAAGATTCTATCTTTATCCTGTACAGTCATGTTACCGCTTGGAATGATAATTTGATGATCTCTTTCTATCGCACGACAATGACATTGCCAAATTTTTTTCCGAAAATCAGAAATGGGCATTTGGCAAAGACTACTGGAGGATTTAACAGTGAATTCCATCAAGCTGACCCGTCCACCAAAGAAACGTTCGACAGATAGAGCGTTGGGGAAGTCAATGATGTTGGCGATAGCGCGGGCAGCCAAGAGCTCAGGGTTAACGATAAGAGAAAAACCGAGAATATTCTTTTCTTTGAAATAGGAGTTAGAATATTCAGGGTTCCGCACCCGAACGATGGTCTCTTTAGCTCCCATTTTTTTGGCTAGAACAGCTGCAATCATGTTGACTTCATCGTACTCAGTCAGGGTGATAAAGATATCACAATCTTGGACGCTGGCTTGCTCAAGAATGGCAAAATCGACCCCGTTACCAAGGATACCCATGATATCAAAGCGACTGACAATATGATTGAGAACAGCTTCGTCTTGCTCAATCAGCAAAACATCATGCTTTTCTGCAACCAAGGAGCGACAGAGGGCAAAACTAACTTTTCCCCCTCCGACAAGGATAATTTTCATAATAAAACCTACTTTTTCATGATGTAACTATCATATCCTTTTTCAAAAAAATGCACCTACTAGCCAATAAGGGAGAACTTTTAGCGGAAATCTGCTATAAGGTAAAACTATACCCTAAGCAATTGAAATAGCTATTAGCGACTTTCTCTGAAATATGGTATGATAAAGGATATACAAGGAGATAAAATGAATAATAATTTACTGGTATTACAATCAGACTTTGGTCTGGTTGATGGTGCGGTATCGGCTATGATTGGAGTGGCTTTAGAAGAGTCTCCAACCTTAAAAATTCATCACTTGACGCACGATATCACACCTTATAATATTTTTGAGGGTAGTTACCGTCTCTTTCAGACGGTGGATTACTGGCCTGAGGGAACGACTTTTGTATCGGTTGTCGATCCAGGTGTCGGCTCGAAACGTAAGAGTGTGGTTGCCAAGACTGCAAACAATCAATACATTGTCACGCCAGATAATGGGACTCTTTCTTTTATCAAGAAACACGTTGGTATTGTAGCCGTTCGTGAAATTTCTGAGGTAGCTAATAGGCGTCAAAACACAGAGCATTCTTATACTTTCCACGGTCGTGATGTCTATGCCTATACTGGTGCTAAACTGGCCAGTGGTCACATTTCTTTTGAGGAAGTGGGGCCAGAGCTCAGTGTGAATCAGATTGTGGAACTTCCAGTCGTAGAGACCATTAGTGAAGATCATCTGGTGAAGGGAGCCATTGATATTCTGGATGTGCGTTTTGGTTCGCTTTGGACCTCTATTACGCGAGAAGAATTTTACAAACTGGAACCAGAATTTGGTGACCGTTTTGAAGTGACCATCTATCACGCTGATATGCTGGTCTATCAAAATCAGGTTGTTTATGGCAAATCATTTGCAGATGTGAGAATTGAGCAACCCATCCTTTACATCAACTCTCTCTATCGTTTAGGTCTGGCTATCAACCAAGGTTCCTTTGCCAAGGCCTATAATGTAGGTGTCGGTTCATCTTGGACCATTGAAATAAAGAAAATAGAATCATAAAATAGGAGAATATAGATGAAAAATCAATCAATTAAACAAGTTGTTGCTGTAGGAATTGGCGCTGCCCTCTTTGTCGTCATCGGGATGATCAACATTCCGACCCCTGTTCCAAATACAAGCATCCAGCTTCAGTATGCGGTACAAGCGCTACTTTCTATTATTTTTGGACCGATTATCGGTTTGCTTGTCGGGTTGATTGGTCATGCAATCAAGGACTCTCTTGCTGGTTACGGTCTGTGGTGGACTTGGATTATCGCTAGTGGGCTCTTTGGTCTAGCTGTGGGGCTATTTAGAAAGTACGTTCGCGTGATCAATGGTGTCTTTGACTGGAAAGATATTCTTATTTTTAACCTCATTCAACTACTTGCAAATGCCCTTGTTTGGGGTGTCTTGGCACCACTTGGAGATGTTGTGATTTATCAAGAAGCTGCAGAAAAAGTATTTGCCCAAGGAATTGTTGCGGGAATTGCTAATGGTGTATCTGTAGCTATTGCAGGAACTCTTCTCTTGCTTGCCTATGCAGGAACTCAAACTCGTGCAGGAAGTTTGAAAAAGGACTAAAATGATGGAGAAGGCTGGGCAACCAGTCTTTTTCGATGTTTATAGATTAGTTAGGCAAGTAAGCTAGGATAGGAATCTTTTTGGCGCTAAGTTTTTAATAGAAGAGTCTGCAAGAAGGGGTAGATTTATGATAAAATAGAAGTCTAATACTCTGCGAAAATTAAATTCAAACCGCGTCAGCTCTATCTGCAACCTCAAAACAGTGTTTTGAGCAACCTACGGCTAGCTTCCTGGTTTGCTCTTTGATTTTCATTGAGTAGAAGAAGCGAATGAAGAGAGTAAGATGAAAGAAGCTATAATTGAGTGGAAGGATTTCTCTTTCCAGTATGAAACACAACAAGAACCGACCTTGCAAGGGATAGACTTGACCATTTACAAGGGAGAGAAAGTCTTAATTGTTGGACCATCTGGATCAGGTAAATCTACCTTGGGTCAGTGTTTGAATGGGATTATTCCCAATATTTACAAGGGTCAGACATATGGAGAATTTTTGATAAAGGGTCAAACAGCCTTTGATATGAGCATCTATGATAAGTCTCATCTGGTTAGCACAGTTTTGCAGGATACAGATGGGCAGTTTATCGGCTTATCTGTGGCAGAGGACTTGGCTTTTGCTCTAGAAAATGATGTAACAAGTCTAGAAGAGATGAAAAGTCGTGTTCATAAATGGGCTGAAAAGCTGGACCTTCTCCCTTTACTAGCTCAGCGTCCTCAAGACTTGTCTGGTGGACAAAAGCAGCGAGTTAGTCTAGCTTATGTCTTGATTGATGAAAGTCCGATTCTCTTGTTTGATGAGCCACTCGCCAATCTGGATCCCAAGTCAGGTCAGGATATTATTGAATTGATTGATCAGATTCATAAGGAGGAGGGGACGACCCTTATTATCGAGCACCGTTTGGAAGATGTTCTGCATCGACCTGTGGATCGGATTGTCTTGATAAACGATGGCCGTATCCTCTTTAATGGAAGTCCTGATCAGTTATTGGCGACTGATTTGTTGACCCAAAATGGAATTCGCGAACCCCTTTATCTCACCACTCTCCGTCAATTGGGTGTGGATTTAGCCAAGGAAGAACAGTTAGCAGATCTGGATAACTTGTCTATCTCAAAAGGTCAGGTTCAGTTGCAGAATGAACTGGCAAAAGAGATGCCAGATTTGCAGTCACTTTTTAGACTAGAGGAGGTTTCTTCTTATGATGATAGACCGATTTTAAAATCCCTACATTTGGATATTAAAAAGGGTGAAAAGATTGCCATTGTCGGGAAAAATGGAGCAGGGAAGTCAACTCTAGCCAAGGCCTTAAGTAGCTTTATTCAGACGGAAGGTCGCTATCTTTGGGAAGGGCAGGATATAAAAGGAGATTCTGTTGCAGAGCGGGCGGAACGAGTAGGCTATGTGCTGCAAAATCCTAATCAAATGATTTCAACTAACATGATTTTTGATGAGGTGGCTCTGGGACTTCGTTTGCGAGGTGTGGATGAGAAGGAAATTGAAACGAGAGTCTATGAAACTTTGAAAATCTGTGGTCTCTATGAATTCCGTAATTGGCCTATTTCTGCCCTGTCATTTGGTCAGAAAAAACGTGTCACTATTGCCTCGATTTTGGTTTTAGGAGCTGAAATTATCCTCTTAGATGAACCGACAGCAGGTCAAGACCAGAAGAACTATACTGAGATTATGGAATTTCTCGAAGAGTTGCATCAAAAAGGTCATACCATCGTCATGATTACGCATGATATGCAATTGATGCTGGATTATTCAGACAGGGCCCTTGTCATGGTTGATGGAGAACTGATTGCTGATACTGATCCAGCTAGTCTGTTGAGCAATCCTGAGCTGTTAGTAAAAGCCAATCTAAAAGAAACTTCAATCTTCAACTTGGCTAAAAAACTAGACGTGGATCCACTTGCTTTAACGGCATTTTACAAAGAAAGGAGAGAAGGATGCAAGCTAAATTAATTGGTTACCAGCATAGAGATACTGTGATTCATCGCTTGTCAGGAGCTGGTAAACTTCTCTTTTTCATCCTCGTGTCATTGGCGGCCATGATTAGCTATGATACCAGACTGCTTGTTCTGATTGCCATCTTTTCGGTCTTTCTCCTCTATTTGTCAGAAATCCGTTTTAAAGATGTTTCCTTTGTGGCCGTTTTTGCGACGGTATTTGCCGTTTTAAACGTTTTGATGGTCTATCTCTTTTCTCCTGAGTATGGGGTTGGACTTTACGGAGAGAGAAGTGTGATTTGGCAGGGAATCGGTGCCTACACTCTGACCAGCCAGGAGCTCTTTTATCTGCTAAATCTGGCCATTAAGTACCTTTGTACCATTCCTCTGGCTATTATCTTTTTGATGACAACCCATCCTAGTCAGTTTGCTTCTAGTTTAAATCAAATTGGTGTGCCTTACAAGATTGCCTATTCAGTCAGTCTGACCTTGCGCTATATTCCAGATTTGCAGGAAGAATTCTTTACTATCAAAATGTCTCAGGAGGCGCGTGGGATGGAATTATCCAAGAAAGCTTCTCTTATGCAACGAATCAAAGGCAATTTGCGCATTATTACTCCCTTGATTTTTAGCTCGCTAGAACGCATTGATACCATCGCGACCGCCATGGAGCTTCGGCGCTTTGGGAAAGAGAAAAAACGCACTTGGTATAGTTATCAGGCCTTGAAAAAAGGAGACTATCTTACCTTGTTCTTGGCAGCCTTGTTTTTAGTAGCTAGTTTACTACTTATCTTGCAGAATCAAGGACGATTTTACAATCCTTGGAAATAGCTTGAAAAAATTGAAAAAATCAAGTCGTTTCTATTGACAATGATTCTGAAAGTGTTATACTAAGAAAGTAGTTTCGCTGATTTACTTCAAACCTGTTGTGAGGTAAGTTAACGATGCCTTAACCACGCTGTTTGCTGAGCTTGACTCCGGGCAGTGTGGCTATTTTTTTGCAATGGTGAAAGGAAGCAAGTCATGACAAATCACATTGTATTATTTGAACCACAAATTCCACAAAATACAGGCAATATCGCGCGTACTTGTGCTGCGACCAATTCTCCCCTCCACATCATCAAGCCAATGGGCTTTCCTATTGACGACCGCAAGATGAAGCGAGCTGGATTGGATTATTGGGATAAACTAGAGATTTATTTTTACGAGAGTTTGGAGGATTTCATGTCTCATATGAAGGGCAAACTCTATCTGATCTCAAAATTTGCTGAGAAAGTGTATTCTGATGTGGATTTATCGACTGACGAGGACCATTATTTTCTCTTTGGACGTGAAGACAAGGGCTTGCCTGAGGACTTTATGCGAGAACATCCTGAGAAGGCTCTCCGTATTCCCATGAATGATGAACATGTCCGCAGTCTCAATGTGTCTAATACCGTCTGCATGATTGTCTACGAAGCCCTCCGCCAGCAGCACTTTGCAGGTCTTGAGCTCGTTCATACCTATGAAGCAGATAAATTGAAATAAAAAATGAAAATGAACAAAATGCTTGCGCTTGCAAGCGTTTTTTGTTATGATAAAAGAGTCTTCAGGGCAGGGTGTGATTCCCGACTTATGGTAAATTTGACTAGCTATTTTAGCTTTCTCGTCGTTGTCTTGTCTCGATATACTTTAAGTATTATCTTCGACTGCGACGCCTAGATAAATCTAAAATATCTTAGCCAAATAAGTCCGCGAGCGCAAGCTGATGTGGTGAGATTCCACAACCGACAGTATAGTCTGGATGGGAGAAGACGAAAGAATAGCTTTGTCTGTTCTGATAGATTTATAGCTAAACTGTAACCGCTTGCTTGAATTTCCTTAATAGAGTGAGAGGGAACTTTTGGGATATAAAAAGTGAGAATAGATAGAGGAAT
Source organism: Streptococcus bouchesdurhonensis (assembly GCF_948472335.1). Next base: position 24,115 of record NZ_CAOKTW010000002.1, read on the forward strand.
CCTTTCTAACTTCTTCTGATTTTATAGAAAATTGGAGGAACCTGTTATGACAAACACACGTCGACTTTCGACCATTGCGATCTTATCAGCCATCTCATTTGTGCTGATGTACTTTGACTTTCCGCTCTTGCCAGCGGCATCCTTCCTCAAGATCGAATTTAGTATCTTGCCAGTCCTTGTGGGTCTGGTGGTCATGGATTTGCCTGCTGCTCTAGGAGTGCTCTTGCTTCGCTCACTCTTGAAATTGCTTCTTAACAGCCAAGGAGTGAATACTTACATTGGTTTGCCGATGAATATCGTAGCTTTGGGAGTTTTTGTCATCGTATTTGCTTTGATTTGGAAAAAGGAACGGACAACCCTTCGTTTCCTACTAGGCTCTAGCTGGAACTATTGGTTTAACCTTTGCCATGTTGGTTCTCAACTATGTTTATGCTGTTCCTTTGTACGCTAAGTTTGCTAACTTTGATATTGGAAAAATTTTGGGACTTTCCAACTACCTAATGACCATGGTATTACCTTTTAACTTGATTGAGGGTGTAATCTTTTCCGTTTCATTCTGGTTGTTGTACGTCCTTTTGAAACCAACCTTAAAACACTATGAAAGATAAACAAACATTTTTAATGAAGGGCAGTTTTGCCCTTTTACTTTTCGTTATTCTTGGCTACATGGTCAAATTTTACCCTGAAACGCTGGTCGGTTTTGACCAATTGATTCAAACGGTAGTTCGAGGAGATTTGCCAGATTACTTGACTATTCTTTTCAAAGCCATCACACGCTTGATTGATATCCCAGTGATTATCACTTGGGTTGTTATTACAGCTTTTGTCTTTTATCGTAAGCGATGGAAGATAGAAAGTTTCTTCATGCTGGGGAATTTGGCTTTAGCGGGTCTTTTAATCGTGACCTTTAAAAATATCTACCAGCGCCCACGACCAGCTATCTTACATCTTGTGGAGGAGAAGGGATTTTCCTTCCCAAGTGGGCATTCTCTGGCTGTAACTTTGATGGTAGGTACTCTGATTGTCATTCTCAGTCAACGAATTAAAAATCCAGTCTGGAGAAAAATTGTACAAATCGTCCTTGGCCTCTACCTAGTTAGTGTGCTGGTATCAAGGGTATATCTGGGAGTTCATTATCCATCAGACGTTCTTGCCAGTCTCTGTCTGGGTTTGGGAGTCCTGTTTATCGAATTTCCCTTCTATGACAAGATCCGCTTCCAATGGCGATTTAAAGGCAAGCAGAAGTGATGGAAAAGATAAAAAATTGTACAAATACAAATAGAACCATATGAAATATATACTTGAAACATGTTTTGGTGTTTGATATATTTTAATAAATAAAGCAAGGAGGAAGAAAGTGTGGGTATGCTATTAGCGACACGATTAAAAAATAAAAGAAAGGAATTAAAATTATCTCAAAAAGAATTAGCTGAGGGGATTTGTGAGCAAGGGCAGATTAGCCGTATGGAGCAAGGTAAATATTCACCTGGGTCAGAATTACTCTTTCAACTATCTAAGCGATTGAAGGTGAGCATGGATTATTTCTTTGAAGATACTGAGGTTTCTAGTTTAGAAAATATTGATAAGTTTAAAGAATTATCTAAGAAATTTTTGGATGAGAGGGAATATGAATCTCTCCATTACATCTATGAACTGGAAAAATCTAAACGTACTCGTCTATCTGCTAAAGACCAGATTTATTTGGACTGGATTGATACATTAGTTCAATTCTGTTATTTAAATCATCAAACAGGGGCAGTTGCGAAACTGGAAAAAATACTGTTATCTCTGAAAAAATCTGATTTTTACTATCTACAACTGGGAAATACCTTGGCTAATTTTTATTTTGATATGGGGCAGGAAGACACATATCAGGAACTCTATCAACTTTTAAAAGAGAACCTCCAGTCACTATCTGTTCATCATTTGGAACAGTTAGAATTGATGATTAAATTCCGATATAACTATTGTAGATATTTGTGGTTGAATGAACGAACATCTGAAGCTATAGCAGAAATTACAGAAACGATAGCTATTTGTAAAAGATATAATAGTAGTTATCGATTAGCAGATTTGTATTGTTTATTGGGAAATATAAGCGAGAGCTTTGCTGAAAGGGATAGGATACTAGGTTTTTATCAAGTATCTTATCAGCTTTACAAGCACGAAGAGAACCAGAGAATGATGCTAGAAATTGAGAAGGAAATGAAATTATTGGAAAGTGAAGATTAAGAAAAAGATTTGTATTTTTAGATAACTTAAATTCATATTTCAAAAAAAATAAAAAAACACCATAAAAATTATTGACAAACCAAAATTGATGTATTAGAATATCATCAATAGTTTTTGATTTTGGTATTGGAGCTTTGGGGATATATTGGGCGTTGTTAGGATTTCAATTTCCTTTTGAGCTGAAGAAGGAGGCAATCCAATGAATACTTTTCTGACCAATAAAAATTACCGGATGTTGCTAATTAATCAATGGGTTTCGTCATTTGGTGATACGCTGTTTTATATTTCATTTATTTCTTATGTATCGGGATATAAATTTGCTTCATTAGCTGTTCTTTGTATAACAGTTTCGGAGACTTTGCCGCAGATTTCTCAGTTGTTCACAGGCGTTATTGCCGATTTTCAAAAAAATCGTGTTGCAAAATATATTGCTATATTGGCAAGTAAGTTTCTGCTTTATACTCTATTGACACTGTTTGTAACGGATAAGAACTTTTCTATGGGGATGGTTTTTCTTATTTGTGGCATCAATCTTTTATCAGATACCATGAGTTATTTTGCAGGTGCTATGATTTCTCCTTTGTATGTGAGGATTATAGGAGATGATATGACAGATGCTATGGGGTTTAGACAGGCAACTGCTGGTGTAGTTAATATTCTTAGCAACTTACAGGTGGAGTTTTGATTGGGGTCATCAGTCTTCAGATGTTTGTGGGTTTGAATGCTTTGACCTTTCTTTTTGCACTGTTGGGTGTGGTGTTTATTCGTACTTCTTTGAGAGATATTGAGGGACAGATGGAGGTTAGTAAAAGATTAACCGCAAAATCTTTTGGAGAGCATTTCCTCTATTCTATGAAGATATTGTCAAGTTTTCCAACCATCATCAAATTAATATTCATTGCAGCTATGAACCAAGTGATTTTAAGCATTATTACCCCTTTAACGACTTTGATGTTGATTCATCATCCATTTATCTTCTTTGACACTGGGAAATCCATTGCAGCATTGTCAGTGGTTATTTTTTCAGGAACGATTGTGGGAAGTTTTTTGAGTGGAGGTATCCTAAAAAATATTCCCATAAAAATGATTGTCTACTTTGAAGAAATTATGCATCTCTGTATTCTCTTTTCTTGGTTGATCAATCATTTCCTCCTTTTATTGGTAGTTGTCTTCTTATGCGCAGTTGCAGTAGGAATGATGGGGCCTCGGATTTTCAACCTTGTATTCTCGATGGTTCCAGAAGAAGTCATGGGAACCATCCAGTCAGTGCTTGGAGTATTCAATGTTGTTGTACCAGGAATTCTTAGCATGCTCATCGTTGCCTTAGCGAGTGCTACAAACCTAAAAATCACAGTGCTTCCACTTTTTATTTTTGTATTGACTGCCTTAGCAATTGTGAAAGCAATGAAAATAGAGTAATAGTAGTATGAACTACTGTCTCTTTTTGGGTGGGAGTTCATTACCCATCAGACGTTCTTGCCAGTCTCTGTCTGGGTTTGGGAGTCTTGTTTATCGAGTTTCCCTTTTATGACAAGCTCCGCTTCCAATGGCGATTTAAAGGCAAACAGAAGTGAGTATCGAATTCCCTTGAGGAGAAAGAAATGAAAGTCAATATAGCATATCTTCATCCGACTCAACTATACTTATTAGAAAAATGGACCATTCTGTATTATCCCATTACGCTGATTTAAGTTGGAGGAGCTCTTCCCATGCAACCTTAGAGCTTATAAAGAGTCCGATCAATACCGTCCAGCTAGAAATTAGGAGGAATCAGCAAGTGATTCCCCTGTCCCTCATAGAGTGATTATAAAACCATACGATAAATGTACCTCCTTAATTAATAAAATCAGACTTTACATGTTTAGAGAGATCACTGTTCCCAAGAGATACCATAATTCCTACCGTAAGCAATATTATATTTCTATCTATTTTAGTCACCACCTAAAACTATGATTTTGCAAGAAAGGTTATGGAATTCTCAAGCAATATGGCTAAAATTAGATAGATATACAAAAGGAAAGGTAGAAGCTTTCATATGTATGGTATATCAACACGAGAGCATAGTAATTGCGTAAAATATATTTTTTTGCTATACTAATCAATATTTATTTGCAAAAGGAATGAGTTAAGATAAGCAATAATAATTTTAAATACTTACTTTGCAATCAAATTTTTAACTTGATTGCAAATATTTTTTTCAGTGTAACAATCATCTCAAAGGTTTATTCACAAAGTAATTCTATCAGTGAATCAACATTTGTTTTGATAATAGGAACTATTTCAGCAGTTATAGGAGGTTTGATTGGACCTATTTTTTTAGACAAAATTTCACATAAAAATGTATTGTCGTTTACTAATCTGATTGGTGGGCTAGTTACTCTGTCTTATACCATTATCAGTTCATTTAATGATAGTATTATAATAACCTATTCCACAGTCTTTTTAATAAGCATCACCAATAGTTTTTATACTCCTGCACGTCTAGCTATTGTTCCTAGTATAGTTGATAATGATGCGATAGTAAAAGCAAACGGTCTCACCCTAAGCATTCGTCAATCCGTTCAAACAGCAGGCTGGGCACTTGCAATTCCATTGTCTACGTTACTAGGTTTGCAATATTCATTATATTGTATATCTTTGTGTTTCTTGCTCTCCTCAGTTCTAAGTTTTTATATTCACGTTGAAAAGAATCAACATAAACCAAACTCTTCCAAAAGTTCATATGTATATCAAATTTTTGAAGGTCTCATACCTATAAGGGATAATCCTGTCATCAGGGATATAACTATTATGGATATTATTGAAAATTTTGCAAATGTGATTTGGACATCTTCATACCTCCTAGCATTTACAACCACTATCCTTTTAACAAGTGAAACTTGGTGGGGATACCAGGGTTCAGCATACTTCTTAGGGATTATAGTTGGAGGAGGGGTAATAACAAAATACTCTCATAAACTTCAACATTTTCCAGGAAAATTTTTGTTTATATCATCACTTCTTGTTACACTACTCACACTATTTTACACTGTTAATAGACGCCCTATCATAACAATTATTATTTCTTTTCTAGTCGGCCCCCCTGCACAAATTAGAAATATAATTCAAGAATCAATTATTCAAGAAAAAGTTGATCCTAGTATATTGGCAAGAGCTTTTGCTGCCAGAAGTGTTTTAATGCAACTAATGTATGCTGTAGCGCTAGTTTCATTTAGTTATCTAGCAGACTTAATTGGAATTTTGCCAGTATACTTTATTTCAGTTATCATTTATTTTGCAATTTCATTTATTCCTGTAATATCGTCAGCATTAAAAAAAACACTGTGAAATTATGTATTTTTATGGAGATATAAGACTTCATATATCGTTTTGAGTAGTTTATGAGTACAAGCTATGATAGTTTCCATCTTACTGCCTCCTATTCCATTAGATTAGACTTCCTGCGAAACAATATATGGTATAATAGTTCTATGGATTATGAAGCAAGTGAACAACTAACTGATGCACGATTTAAGCTCCTGGTTGGTGTTCAGTGCACGACTTTTGAAGAGATGTTAGCTGTATTAAAAAGAGATTATCAAGGTAAACACGCAAAAGGGGGACGAAAACCTAAACTAAGCCTAGAATACCTTCTTATGGCGACTTCAATATGTGCGAGAATATCGAACTTATGAAGAAATTGCGGCTGATCTTGGTATTCACGAAAGCAACTTAATCCGTCGGAGTCAATGGGTTGAAGTAACTCTTGTTCAAAGTGGTTTTACGATTTCAAGAACTCCTCTCAGTTCTGAGGACACGGTAATGATTGATGCGACGGAAGTAAAAATCCATCGCCCTAAAAAACAATTAGCGAATGATTCTGGTAAAAAGAAATGCCACGCTATGAAGGCTCAAGCGATTGTCACAAGTCAAGGGAGAATTGTTTCTTTGGAGATCACTGTGAACTATTGTCATGATATGAAGTTGTTCAAAATGAGTCGCAGAAATATCGGACAAGCTGGTAAAATCTTGGCTGACAGTGGTTATCAAGGGCTCATGAAGATAGATCCTCAAGCACAAACTCCACGTAAATCCAGCAAACTCAAGCCGCTAACAGCTGAAGAGAAAGCCTGTAACCATGCGCTATCTAAGGAGAGAATCAAGGTTGAGAATATTTTTGACAGAGTATAGTAGATTGAAACTAGAATAGTACACCTCTACTTCTAAAACATTGTTAGAAATCGATTTGACTGTCTTGATTGATTTGTCCTGTTCTTATTTCATCTCACTATGAAAACGTTTAAAATATTTTCAACAACCTATCGAAATCATCGTAAACGCTTCGGATTACGAATGAATTTGATTGTTGGTATTATCAATCATGAACTAGGATTCTAGTTTTGCAGGAAGTCTATTTACTCTGTTTTTGATTTAGAAGATCGTATCCTAGCTCAAGATGGGTATGAAGCAAAATGGTATAACTGGTGTGATGGTTTTAATCAAGCAGCAACTCTTTTGTTGAAAAGGTAGTGCATTGTGTCTTGTTCCTTATTATAAGGTCAATCATTGTGAGGAAGCTTTTGCTTGGTATCAGGATGTGAACTTGGTTTACCTCGTAGATGGGGTGAAGCTTCCTTACAGTCAAGCGACCTTGGAAGCCATGTATTTCTATTTGGATCGGCATGGTGAGCCTTTTTGGATTGAAGTCAAGGAGAAGGGAGAATGGTTTCCAATTGGGGATATTACACTATCTCAGGATAATCTCCCCATTGTGATTGGGAATTCCGCTTACCAACATCGAGGACTTGGAAAAAAGATTCTAAGTGCTTTGATTGAATTTGCTTGAGTAAAAGGATGGAAAGAATTGAGAGTTAAGGAAATCTACACCTACAATCATGCTTCTAGGAGGTGTTTCAAGTCGCTTGGATTTGTGGAAAATGGAGCAACAGAAAAAGGAAGGAGTTTTATATTGGAATTAGTCTAATCCTGCCACTTTCTCCCCCTTAACCTTTGACTATTCCGCAAAATTATCGTAAAATAAAGAGTAAATGATAAAATGAGGTCAGAGTCTGTTTGCTCTGGCGATAGTAGTATAAATGAGGAGAAACGCTTTGGAATTAGAAGTATTTGCTGGGCAAGAAAAAAGTGAACTATCTATGATTGAGGTAGCGCGTGCTATCTTGGAACTTCGTGGTCGCGATCATGAGATGCATTTTAGCGATCTTGTAAATGAAATTCAAAACTACCTTGGAACATCAAACAGCGATATCCGCGAAGCTTTGCCTTTGTTCTACACAGAGTTGAACTTTGACGGTAGCTTCATCTCACTTGGGGACAACAAATGGGGTCTTCGTTCATGGTATGGTGTGGACGAAATCGACGAAGAAATCATCGCTCTTGAAGAAAATGACGACGATGAAGTAGCACCAAAAGCTAAGAAAAAACGTGTCAATGCCTTTATGGATGGTGATTCAGATGCCATTGACTACAATGCAGATGATCCAGAAGACGAAGATGCATACGAAGCAGATTCAGCTCTTTCATACGATGATGAAAATCCAGATGATGAAAAAAATGAAGTGGAAGCTTATGATGCAGAAATCAACGAAATCGCTCCAGATGACTTGGGAGAAGATGTGGATCTCAACGAAGACGACGAGTTTTCAGATGATGATGCTGAAATCATCGAGGAATAAAAGTTAGCTATTGACAATTATCCTATTTTTAGGTATCATATTGTTCGGGCACCTCTTTTAGAGGTCGGAGCTCCCTAGTTCTTAGGGAGCTATTTTTGTTTTTACAAGAAGTTATCTTCTTGTATTTTATACTCAATGAAAATCAAAGAGCAAACTAGGAAACTAGCCGTAGGCTGCTCAAAACACTGTTTTGAGGTTGTAGATAAGACTGACAAAGTCAGGAACACATATCTACGGCAAGGCGACGTTGACGCGGTTTGAAGAGATTTTCGAAGAGTATTAGTTGTGAATCTGGTGCAGTCGTCCCAGATTATTCTTATTAGTAGGGTCTTGTTTTCTATGTCCCCACGTAGTTAGCAAGACCTTGAGCACTTTAGAAAGAGGAATCTATGTCTACGAAATATATTTTTGTAACTGGTGGTGTGGTATCGTCTATTGGGAAAGGGATTGTGGCAGCGAGTCTGGGCCGTCTCTTGAAAAATCGTGGTCTTAAAGTAACCATTCAAAAATTTGACCCTTATATCAATATTGATCCAGGAACTATGAGTCCTTACCAGCACGGGGAAGTTTTTGTGACAGATGACGGAGCTGAGACAGATTTGGACTTGGGTCACTATGAACGTTTCATCGATATCAATCTCAACAAATATTCCAACGTGACAACTGGTAAAATTTACAGTGAAGTTCTTCGTAAGGAACGTCGTGGAGAATACCTTGGGGCAACTGTTCAGGTCATTCCTCATATCACAGATGCTTTAAAAGAAAAAATCAAGCGTGCCGCTCTAACGACCGACTCTGATGTCATTATCACAGAGGTTGGTGGAACTGTTGGAGATATCGAGTCCTTGCCATTCCTAGAGGCCCTTCGTCAGATGAAGGCGGATGTGGGTGCGGATAATGTTATGTACATCCATACAACCTTGCTTCCTTACCTCAAGGCCGCTGGTGAAATGAAGACCAAACCAACTCAGCACTCTGTAAAAGAATTGCGTGGATTGGGAATCCAACCAAATATGTTGGTGATTCGTACAGAAGAGCCAGCTGGTCAAGGAATTAAAAATAAACTGGCCCAGTTCTGTGATGTGGCACCAGAAGCCGTTATCGAATCGTTGGATGTCGAACATCTTTACCAAATTCCACTGAACTTGCAGGCACAAGGTATGGACCAAATTGTCTGTGACCATTTGAAATTAGACGCACCAGCAGCGGATATGACAGAATGGTCAGCCATGGTGGACAAGGTCATGAACCTCAAGAAACAAGTTAAGATTTCCCTTGTTGGTAAGTATGTGGAGTTGCAAGATGCCTATATCTCAGTGGTCGAAGCCTTGAAACACTCTGGCTATGTCAATGATGTAGAAGTTAAAATCAATTGGGTCAATGCCAATGATGTGACAGCAGAGAATGTAGCAGAACTCTTGTCTGATGCGGACGGGATCATCGTACCAGGTGGTTTTGGTCAACGTGGTACAGAAGGGAAAATCCAAGCCATCCGCTATGCGCGTGAAAATGATGTTCCAATGTTGGGAGTCTGCTTGGGAATGCAGTTGACATGTATCGAATTTGCTCGTCACGTTTTAGGACTCGAAGGTGCCAATTCTGCAGAGCTTGCACCAGAAACAAAATACCCTATCATTGATATCATGCGTGATCAGATTGATGTTGAGGATATGGGGGGAACCCTTCGCTTGGGGCTTTATCCGTCTAAGTTGAAACGTGGCTCTAAGGCAGCAGCTGCTTATCATAATCAAGAAGTGGTGCAACGCCGTCACCGTCACCGTTATGAGTTTAATAATGCCTTCCGTGAGCAGTTTGAGGCAGCAGGTTTTGTCTTTTCAGGAGTTTCTCCAGACAATCGTTTGGTAGAAATCGTGGAAATTCCTGAAAATAAATTCTTTGTAGCGTGTCAGTATCACCCTGAACTGTCAAGCCGTCCAAACCGACCAGAAGAACTCTACACTGCCTTTGTTACTGCAGCGGTTGAGAATAGCAATTAGCAAAATCAGAACCTTTGAGAAAAATCTCAGAGGTTTTTTTGCATACGATGGATATTGCAGTATATCTGAGGTAGGAGTCCTCTGTGTGTACCTGCTACCGTTGAAATCAATAGCGACTCCCTCTTGCCCTGTGCTAGTGAATGGATTTATCAGTATATTGAAATGAAATAAAATCTGAACAAATTAATTCGTAAAGCCAAATTAATTTCTAGCAAAGTTTTAGGAACTGGATTGTATCATGAATTGAAATAAGATGTGAACATCTCTATCAGAAAAGTCAAATTAATTTATAGAAATATTTTAGCAGTCAAGATGGACTGTTATAGATTCAATACACTATACTTTTTTAATTTAATCCATTATAGTAAAATGAAATAATAACAGGACAAATCGATTTCTAACAATGTTTTAGAAATAGAGGTGTACTATTCTAGTTTCAATATACTATATATCTGCAGAATACTCTTTCAGTTTCATTCAGCCTAGTCTTGCTTAGGAAAAAGTAAGAAGCCATCCAATTATGATGGATAGCTTCTTGGTTATTAGATTTGTTCTGCAAAAACCTTTTCAGCAAGGTTCATAGCGTGGTCTGATACACGAGTGTAGTGTGAGATGATGTCGATAAAGTTGACCCCAGCTTGTGTTGAACATTCGCCCTTGTTGAGGCGTTTGATGTGGGTTTTTCTGAGAACACGTTCTATCTTATTGATTGCTTCATGACGTTCTACAAGACTGCGTGCTTTTTCAATATCATTGTTTTCCACACTATCCAGAGCATCTTTGATAAAGTCACTAGTTTGACGATAAACTTCCTCTAATTCTTTCAAGGCGGCATCAGAAAATTCAACATTTTTACGTTGAAGATAGTCAGTCAGATTGAGTAGAGCCTCCGCGTGGTCTCCAATCCGTTCCAAATCACGGGAGGAATCAAGGATATTGGTGAGCACTTCGCTTTCTTTTTGACTGAGAGCTTCGCTTGAAAGGGCAATGAGATAACGTGTTAATTGCTCATCGATGGTGTTAATGGCTTCTTCGGTTTTATGCCCTTTTTCAGCAACTTTTTCATCCAAGTCAATGATATACTTATAGGAAAGGTCAAAGGCTTTGGCAGCGTAGTTTCCTAAATGCAAGAGCTCTTTCTTAGCATTTCCGAGAGCGATAGATGGGGCTTGTTTGATGAAATGCTCATCAAGATATAAGGGTTCATATTTGACAACCTCGTCCTCTCCAGGAATAATCTTGGTTACAAAGTAAGCCAGAGCTCCGATAAATGGAAATTGGACAATGGTATTGGTAATATTAAAGGTTCCGTGAGCAAAGGCGATGGTCATTTCTGGTGCTAGATTTAGCGTAGCTTCAAACCAATGAATCAGGGCTGTAAAAGGAACTAGAAAAATAACGCAGACGACTGTTCCGATAACGTTGAAGGCAACATGAGCTCCTGCTACCCGTTTAGCTGCAATATTAGCACCTAAAGAGGCAATGATGGCTGTAATGGTTGTCCCGATATTGTCACCAAATAGAACTGGCAAAGCTCCTTGCAGGTCAATGAGATTGCTGGCGTAGAGGTTTTGTAAAATCCCGATGGTAGCCGAGGAAGCTTGAATCAGTAAGGTCAAGCCGGTACCGACAAAGACACCCAAAACAGGATTCTTACTTAGCTCAATCATATAGTCCTTAAAGACCTGTAAATCCTTGAGTGGAGCCATTGCACCGCTCATAAGATTGAGGGCAAAAAAGATACCACCGACACCAAAGAGGATGCGTCCGATATTATTGACTGTCCGATTTTTCGTAAAAAAGAGACAGACAGCACCGATAAAGAGCATAGGTAGGGCATAGTCACCTAGTTTAAACCCAATAAGAAAGGATGTGACTGTTGTCCCGATATTAGCCCCCATGACAATTCCGATAGCCTGACGTAAGGTTAGGAGACCGGCACTGACCAGGCCGACTGTGATAACTGTTACACCAGAACTAGACTGAATTAGAGCAGTCATCCCAATACCAACCAGAACTCAAAAGAAAGGATTACTAGTATATTTGTCAAGGTAAAAACGAAGGCGATCTCCAGCAGCTTGTTGCAAACCGTCTCCCATGGTCTTGATACTATATAAGAATAGTCCCAGACCACCTAAAAAGTGAAATAAAATTTCCTGCCAATTAATGGACATTTCTTTTTCCTCCGAAAAATAATCGCGGAATATCTCCTATTCTATTTTAAAGGATAAAAGTAAATCTAACAAGTGTTAATGTCAAGTTTGTAAAAGAAAATTATAATTGATAAGTGTATTATTTTTAAGAGTTTTTAACCTTATTTTAGATTTGTGAAAACAGCTATTGTTTTTTGTCAAAAAATGCTTTAGGATAAAAATGTGATTATCATGGTTCTAGAGTTTGATAAAAAACTACAGAATATAAAGCGCTTTCTTAAAAAACAACAAAATCAATCTTTTAGGAGGAGAAAATGAAGAATCCATTTTTTGAAAGACGTTGTCGTTACAGTATTCGTAAGTTATCAGTAGGAGCCTGCTCGCTGATGATTGGTGCTGTTTTATTTGCTAGTCCAGCTTTGGCAGAAGAAACTGCAGTTCCTGAAAATAGCGGAACCAATACAGAGCTTGTTTCAGGAGAGAGTGAGCATCCAACTAATGAAGCTGACAAGCAGCATGAAGGAGAACATGCTAGAGAAAATAAGGCAGAAGAGGCAGAAGGAGTAGCGACAGCATCTGAAACTGCTTCGCCAGCAAGCAATGAAGCTGCTACTACTGAAACCGCAGAAGCAGCTAGCACAGCTAAACAAGAGGAAAAAGCAAGTGAGGTGGCTGCAGAAACACCATCTGCAGAAGCAAAACCTAAGTCTGAAAAGGAAATAGAAGCAAAGCCCGAAGCAACTAGCCAAGGGGATGAGTCTAAGCCAGCAGCAGAAGCTAATAAGACTGAAAAAGAAGTCCAGCCAGATGTCCCTAAAAATACGGAAAAAACATTAAAACCAAAGGAAATCAAATTTAATTCTTGGGATGAATTGTTGAAATGGGAACCAGGAGCTCGTGAAGATGACGCTATTAACCGCGGATCTGTTGCCCTCGCTTCACGTCGGACAGGTCATTTGGTCAATGAAAAAGCTAGTAAGGAAGCAAAAGTACAAGCCCTATCTAACACCAATTCTAAAGCAAAAGACCACGCTTCTGTTGGTGGAGAAGAGTTCAAGGCCTATGCTTTTGACTATTGGCAATATCTAGATTCAATGGTCTTCTGGGAAGGTCTTGTACCAACGCCTGACGTTATTGATGCAGGTCACCGTAACGGGGTTCCTGTATATGGTACACTCTTCTTCAACTGGTCAAATAGTATTGCTGATCAAGAAAAATTTGCTGAAGCTTTGAAGCAAGACGCAGATGGTAGCTTTCCAATTGCCCGTAAATTGGTAGATATGGCCAAGTATTATGGCTATGATGGCTATTTCATTAACCAAGAAACAACTGGGGATTTGGTTGAACCTCTTGGAGAAAAGATGCGCCAGTTTATGCTCTATACCAAGGAGTATGCTGCTAAGGTAAACCATCCAATCAAGTATTCTTGGTACGATGCCATGACTTATAACTATGGACGTTACCACCAAGATGGTTTGGGAGAATACAACTACCAATTCATGCAACCTGAAGGAGATAAGGTTCCAGCAGACAACTTCTTTGCTAACTTTAACTGGACCAAAGAGAAGAATGATTACTCTGTAGCTATGGCCAAATGGCTAGAGCGTAGCCAGTACGATGTCTTTGCAGGATTGGAATTGCAACAGGGTGGTTCTTATAAGACTAAAGTGAAATGGGATGCCCTTTTAGATGAAAATGGCAAACTTCGCTTGTCACTTGGTCTCTTTGCGCCAGATACTATTACAAGTCTTGGCAAGACAGGCGAAGACTATCATAAGAACGAAGATATATTCTTTACAGGTTACCAAGGTGATCCTACTGGCCAAAAACCAGGTGACAAAGATTGGTATGGTATTGCTAATCTAGTTGCGGACCGTACGCCAGCGGTAGGTAATACTTTTACTACTTCTTTTAATACAGGTCATGGTAAAAAATGGTTCGTAGATGGTAAGGTTTCTAAGGATTCTGAGTGGAATTATCGTTCAGTATCAGGTGTTCTTCCAACATGGCGCTGGTGGCAAAAATCAACTGGTGATAAGTTGAAAGCAAGCTATGATTTTGAAGATGCTTATAATGGTGGAACTTCTCTTAAATTTGCAGGGGATCTTTCAGGTGCGACCAAGCAAGATGTGAATTTGTACTCTACTCGCTTGAAGGTGACAGATACAACCAAATTGCATGTTGCCCACAAAGGAGGCAAAGGGACCAAGGTTTATGTAGAATTTGCAACCAAGAAAGATTATACCTATGGTGATGAAGCTGCCCGTAAAGAATTGACAGTTTCAGATAACTGGACTACCGATGATTTTGATTTGAGTGCCTTGGCAGGTAAAACAATTTACGGTATTAAACTCTATTTTGAAAATGACAAAGACTTAAAAGGTTATCAATTTAACCTGGGGCAATTGACCATCAGCAATAATCAAGATGCTCCTCAGGCACCAACCACAGTAGCTGTAGCCAAACAAGTCCTTAAAAATGCCCAAGAAGCGGAAGCAGTTGTACAATTTACTGGTCATAAAGATGCTGATTTCTATGAAGTCTATGAAAAGGATGGCGATGCTTGGCGCCTATTGACAGGTTCATCTGCAACTACGATCTACCTACCAAAAGTTAGCCGCTCAGCTAGTGCGACTGGTACTAGTCAGGAGTTGAAGGTTGTTGCAGTTGGTAAGAATGGCCTTCGTTCTGAAGCAGCAACTACAAACTTTGAGTGGGGGATGACTGTCCAAGACACAAGTCTTCCAAGACCTCTAGCAGAAAACATCGTTCCAGGGGCTACTGTTATCGGAAGTACCTTCCCAGATACAGAAGGTGGAGAAGGTATCGAAGGTATGTTGAATGGGACCATCACCAGTCTATCTGACAAATGGTCTTCTTCTCAATTAAGTGGTAGCGTTGATATTCGTTTGACACAACCACGCCGTGTTGTGAGATGGGTCATGGATCATGCTGGAGCTGGTGGTGAGTCTGTTAACGATGGCTTGATGAACACCAAAGACTTTGACCTTTATTATAAAGATGCAGATGGTGAGTGGAAGCTAGCTAAGGAAGTCCGTGGTAACAAAGCACACGTGACAGATATCACTCTTGATAAACCAATCACTGCTCAAGACTGGCGCTTGAATGTTGTCACTTCTGACAATGGAACTCCATGGAAGGCTATTCGTATCTATAACTGGAAAATGTATGAAAAGCTTGATACTGAGAGTGTCAATATTCCGATGGCCAAGGCTGCAGCCCGTTCTCTAGGCAATAACAAGGTACAGGTTGGTTTTGCGGATGTACCAGCTGGAGCAACCATTACCGTTTATGACAATCCAAATTCTCAAACTCCGCTTGCAACCTTGAAGAGCGAAGTTGGAGGAGACCTAGCAAGTGCACCATTGGATTTGACAAATCAATCTGGTCTTCTGTACTATCGTACCCAGTTTCCAGGCAAGGAAATTAGTAATGTCCTAGCAGTTTCCGTTCCAAAAGATGACAGAAAAATCAAGTCAGTCAGCCTAGAGACAGGACCTAAGAAAACAAGCTACGCCGAAGGGGAGGATTTGAACCTTAGAGGTGGTGTTCTTCGAGTTCGGTATGAAGGGGGAGCTGAGGACGAACTCATTCGCCTAACTCACGCAGGTGTATCAGTATCAGGATTTGACACGCATCATAAGGGAGAACAAAATCTTACTCTCCAATACTTGGGACAACCAGTAAATGCGAATTTGTCAGTGACTGTTACTAGTCAAGATGAAGCAAGTCCGAAAACTATTTTGAGAATTGAAGTAAGTCAGGAACCGAAAAAAGATTACCTAGTTGGTGATAGCTTAGACTTGTCTGAAGGACGCTTTGCAGTGGCTTATAGCAATGACACCATGGAAGAACATTCCTTTACTGATGAGGGAGTTGAAATTACTGGTTACCATGCTCAAAAGACTGGTCGTCAAACCTTGACGCTTCGTTACCAAGGTCATGAAGTCAACTTTGATGTTTTGGTATCTCCAAAAGCAGCATTGAACGATGAGTACCTTAAACAAAAATTAGCAGAAGTTGAAGTGGCTAAGAACAAGGTGGTCTATAACTTTGCTTCACCAGAAGTAAAAGAAGCCTTCTTGAAAGCAATTGAAGCGGCTGAACAAGTGTTGAAAGACCATGAAACTAGTACCCAAGATCAGGTTAATGACCGTCTTAATAAATTGACAGAAGCTCATAAAGCTCTGAATGGTCAAGAGAAATTTACGGAAGAAAAGACAGAGCTTGATCGCTTAACAGGTGAGGCTCAAGAACTCTTGGCTGCCAAACCAAACCATCCTTCAGGTTCTGCCCTAGCTCCTCTTCTTGAGAAAAACAAGGCCTTGGTTGAAAAAGTAGATTTGAGTCCAGAAGAGCTTGCAACAGCGAAACAGAGTTTGAAAGATCTGGTTGCCTTATTGAAAGAAGACAAGCCAGCAGTCTTTTCTGATAGTAAAACAGGTGTTGAAGTACACTTCTCAAATAAAGAGAAGACTGTCATCAAGGGCTTGAAAGTAGAGCGTGTTCAAGCAAGTGCTGAAGAGAAGAAATACTTTGCTGGAGAAGATGCTCATGTCTTTGAAATAGAAGGTCTAGATGAAAAAGGTCAAGACGTTGATCTCTCTTACGCTTCTATTGTGAAAATTCCAATTGAAAAAGATAAGAAAGTGAAGAGAGTATTCTTCTTACCTGAAGGCAAAGAGGCAGTGGAATTGGCTTTTGAACAAACGGATAGTCATGTTATCTTTACAGCACCACACTTTACTCATTATGCCTTTGTTTATGAATCTGCTGAGAAACCACGAGTAGAATCTAATGGTGCAAATGACCTTGTTACTATCTCAACTAAACCAGAACAACAAAACACAGTCCTTCCAAAAACTACTAATCAACCTACTTCTGATCAACAAAAGGCTCCTAAATTGGAAGTTCAAGAGGAAAAGGTTGCCTTTGACCGTCAAGAGCATGAAAATGCTGATATGCTAGTTGGGGAACAACGAGTCATCATACAGGGACGAGATGGTCTATTAAGACATGTCTTTGAAGTTGATGAAAACGGTCAGCGTCGTCTTCGTTCAACAGAAGTCATCCAAGAGGCGATTCCAGAAATTGTTGAAATTGGAACAAAAGTAAAAACAGAACCAGCAGTAGCGCCTACACAAGAAAAACCAGCCCAAAATACAGCAGTTAAATCAGAAGAAGCAGGCACCCAATTGCCAAATACAGGAACTGCTGATGCCAATGAAGCCCTAATAGCAGGATTGGCAAGCCTTGGTCTTGCTAGTTTAGCCTTGACATTGAAACAGAAAAAAGAAGATGAAGATTAAATATCGAAAAATCTTGTGAAATCTTTCCTTATATTTCCAAAGTGTGATATAATAGTTTCGAATAAAATAAATAAAGGGGTTTTTGTAACATGGCAAAACTTACTGTTAAAGACGTTGACTTGAAAGGTAAAAAAGTCCTCGTTCGTGTTGACTTCAACGTACCATTGAAAGATGGCGTAATCACTAACGACAACCGTATCACAGCAGCTCTTCCAACTATTAAGTACATCATCGAACAAGGTGGACGTGCAATTCTTTTCTCTCACCTTGGACGTGTGAAAGAAGAAGCTGATAAAGCTGGTAAATCACTTGCTCCTGTAGCAGCAGACTTGGCAGCTAAATTGGGCCAAGACGTTGTTTTCCCAGGTGTAACTCGTGGTGCTGAATTGGAAGCAGCGATCAACGCTCTTGAAGATGGACAAGTTCTTTTGGTTGAAAACACTCGTTACGAAGATGTTGACGGCAAGAAAGAATCTAAAAACGATCCTGAACTTGGTAAATACTGGGCATCACTTGGAGATGGTATCTTCGTAAATGATGCATTCGGTACAGCTCACCGTGCACACGCATCTAACGTTGGTATCTCAGCAAACGTTGAAAAAGCAGTTGCTGGTTTCCTTCTTGAAAACGAAATTGCCTATATCCAAGAAGCAGTTGAAACTCCAGAACGTCCATTCGTAGCGATCCTTGGTGGTTCAAAAGTTTCAGACAAGATCGGTGTTATCGAAAACTTGCTTGAAAAAGCTGATAAAGTCCTTATCGGTGGTGGTATGACTTACACATTCTACAAAGCACAAGGTATCGAAATCGGTAACTCACTTGTAGAAGAAGACAAATTGGATGTTGCGAAAGCTCTTCTTGAAAAAGCAAATGGTAAATTGATCTTGCCAGTTGACTCAAAAGAAGCTAACGCATTTGCTGGTTACACTGAAGTGCGTGACACTGAAGGTGAAGCAGTTTCTGAAGGCTTCCTTGGTCTTGACATCGGTCCAAAATCTATCGCCAAATTTGACGAAGCTTTGACTGGTGCCAAAACAGTTGTATGGAACGGACCTATGGGTGTATTTGAAAACCCAGATTTCCAAGCTGGTACAATCGGTGTGATGGACGCTATCGTGAAACAACCAGGAGTTAAATCAATCATCGGTGGTGGTGACTCAGCTGCCGCAGCGATTAACCTTGGCCGTGCAGACAAGTTCTCATGGATTAGTACGGGTGGTGGAGCATCAATGGAACTTCTTGAAGGTAAGGTTCTTCCAGGACTTGCAGCCTTGACAGAAAAATAAGATTTTATAAACAAATCAAAGAAGAGAGGGATGAAAGTTCCTCTTTTCTTTTGCTTAAAATAAAAACGCTTCCTCTCAACTATTACTCATAAAAATCACCGATTTATGATAAAATGGAAATAGAAAGTTGAGATTATGAGTTATTTTAAAAAATATAAATTCGATAAATCCCAGTTCAAACTTGGTATGCGAACCTTTAAAACAGGTATTGCTGTTTTTCTAGTTCTCTTGATTTTTGGCTTTTTTGGCTGGAAAGGTCTTCAAATTGGTGCTTTGACAGCCGTTTTTAGCCTGAGGGAGAGTTTTGATGAGAGTGTTCATTTTGGGACTTCGCGTATTCTAGGAAATAGTATCGGTGGACTCTATGCCTTGGTCTTTTTCTTATTAAATACCTTTTTCCACGAAGCCTTTTGGTGACCTTGGTAGTTGTTCCAATCTGCACCATGTTAACCATTATGACAAATGTAGCTATGAATAACAAAGCAGGGGTTATTGGTGGTGTAGCAGCTATGTTAATCATTACCCTATCGATTCCGAGCGGCGAAACAATTTTGTACGTATTTGCGCGTGTATCAGAAACGTTCATGGGAGTTTTTGTCGCAATTCTCGTAAATTACGATATTGATCGTATTCGGCTCCTTTTAGAGAAAAAAAAAATGATGTTACATTTTATAACATTATCAATTGACGTTTGTCTTTTTTTAGACTATAATAGACAGAAAGAAGGAAATTGTAAATGAAGGAAAAAGAATTTCGCCGAAATATGGCTGTTTTTCCTATCGGCAGTGTTATGAAGTTGACCGATCTATCGGCGCGTCAGATTCGTTATTATGAAGATCAAGAGTTGATCAAACCTGATCGAAACGAAGGGAACCGTCGCATGTATTCCTTGAATGACATGGATCGTCTGCTTGAAATCAAAGATTATATCTCTGAAGGTTATAATATCGCTGCCATTAAGAAAAAATATGCTGAACGTGAAGCGAAATCCAAGAAAGCGGTGAGTCAGACTGAGGTGCGCCGTGCACTTCACAATGAACTCCTCCAACAGGGTCGCTTTGCTTCGGTGCAATCACCTTTTGGTCGCGGTTAAGCAACCGCAAGTAGTCATACATTAAGGAGAAAACTCATGCCAATCACAGCTGCAGATATTCGTCGTGAAGTCAAGGAAAAAAATGTTACCTTTATCCGTCTCATGTTCTCAGATATTTTGGGAACCATGAAAAACGTCGAAATTCCTGCTACAGATGAACAGTTAGATAAAGTCTTGTCAAACAAGGCTATGTTTGATGGATCTTCTATTGAAGGTTTTGTACGTATCAATGAGTCAGATATGTACTTGTACCCTGACTTGGATACATGGACAGTCTTCCCTTGGGGAGATGAAAATGGAAGTGTTGCAGGTTTGATCTGTGATGTCTATACAACAGAAGGTGAACCATTTGCGGGGGACCCTCGTGGCAATTTGAAACGTGCTCTTCGTCACATGGAAGAAGTTGGATTCAAATCCTTCAACCTTGGACCAGAGCCAGAATTTTTCCTATTTAAACTCGATGAAAATGGGGATCCAACACTTGAAGTGAATGACAAGGGTGGCTACTTTGATTTGGCGCCTACTGACCTTGCGGACAACACACGTCGTGAGATTGTGAATGTCTTGACCCAAATGGGATTTGAAGTAGAAGCCAGTCACCACGAGGTTGCGGTTGGACAGCATGAGATTGACTTTAAGTATGATGAAGTTCTCCGTGCTTGTGATAAGATTCAAATCTTTAAACTTGTTGTTAAAACCATTGCTCGCAAACATGGCCTTTACGCAACCTTTATGGCCAAACCAAAATTTGGTATTGCTGGATCAGGTATGCACTGTAATATGTCCTTGTTTGATGCAGAAGGAAATAATGCCTTCTTTGATCCAAATGATCCAAAAGGAATGCAGTTGTCAGAAACGGCCTACCATTTCCTTGGCGGTTTGATCAAGCATGCCTACAACTATACTGCTATCATGAACCCAACGGTTAACTCATACAAACGTTTGGTTCCAGGTTATGAAGCCCCTGTTTACATTGCTTGGGCTGGTCGTAACCGTTCGTTCACTTGTACGCGTGCCTGCTTCACGTGCTATGGGAACTCGTCTTGAGTTGCGTTCAGTTGATCCAATGGCAAACCCATATATCGCTATGACAGTTCTTTTGGAAGTTGGTTTGCATGGTATTGAAAATAAAATCGAAGCACCAGCTCCTATCGAAGAAAATATCTACATCATGACAGCAGAAGAGCGCAAGGAAGCTGGTATTACAGACCTTCCATCAACCCTTCACAACGCTTTGAAAGCTTTGACAGAAGATGAGGTTGTCAGAGCAGCTCTTGGAGAACATATCTATACTAGTTTCCTTGAAGCCAAGCGAATCGAATGGGCAAGCTATGCAACCTTCGTTTCACAATGGGAAATTGATAATTATTTAGACCTTTACTAATACTAATATATAAGAAAGATTGCCTGAGGGTAAACAGTCACACAGCAGTCTAAGCCATCAAATACCTATAACCCTTAAAATAGCGATTTCGGTCGCTATTTATTTTTCGAAAAATCCTCTTGACTCTTTTGCGAATTAGATTTATCATTAGACGTGTAGAAGAAAATCAAGGAGTCACTATGGAAAAATTCAATTTCAAAAACAATATCGGGCAAGAAAACACATTGCTTCAAATCGAAATCTACAAGTTTACTAATTTACTAACTTTTGCAAGCTTCAAAATTACACATCTGTAAATATTTTTTCGAAAGATATATTTGAAGCCATAGTAAATTGAGACTAGAATAGTACACTACATCTGCTAAAAAATTTCTAGAAATTAATTTAACTTTCCTAATCGATTTGTTTACATCTTATTTCAATCTACTATATTATCTCAATAAATGATGATGGAGACTGTTTTGTTTGTGCTTGTCGATTTTTGAATCCTGATCGAGCGGAAGAATATTTCTACCGAGGTTGCCAAGGGGAAAATCCTGAAGATATTGAATTTTATGATGAACAATTACAGGCAGAAAAGGTGGAGGTTTTAAGTATTCGATTGGAAGTAAAAAATTGAATTATCTACAATCTCATCAACAATAAACCTATTTCAACCCCATTATCTATAGGCGTATTTTTACGCCTTTTTATATACTTGAAGCACATAAGAAACATTATGGGAAGTTTGCTGATGGAAGTACTCAAGAAATTGATGTTCCTTATGATATTCCTGATACTTGGGAGTGGGTGAGGTTTTCTACATTGGTTGAAATTGTCAGAGGTGGCTCTCCACGACCAATCAAAGATTATCTTACTTACGAAGTAGATGGAATAAATTGGATAAAAATAGGTGATACTGAAAAGGGTGAAAAGTATATAAATAATGTTAAAGAAAAAATCAAAAAATCAGGGCTTAACAAAACTAGATTTGTAAAAAAAGGTACATTTTTGTTAACTAATTCTATGAGTTTTGGTAGACCTTATATTTTGAATGTTGATGGTGCAATACACGATGGATGGTTGGCTATTTCGAACTATGAAAACTCATTAAATAGAGATTACCTATTCTATATTCTTTCATCAAATGTAGTTTATTCTCAATTTTTATCTCTAATTAGTGGAGCTGTTGTGAAAAACTTGAATAGTGATAAAGTTGCTTCTATTCTAATCCCTCTCCCTCCGCTAGCTGAACAACAACGCATAATAGAAGCAATCGAATCAGCTTTAGAAAAAGTAGATGAATATGCTGAAAGTTATAATAGACTCGAACAGCTAGATAAAGAATTTCCAGATAAACTAAAAAAATCTATTCTTCAATATGCTATGCAAGGAAAATTAGTTGAACAAGACCCAAATGATGAATCAGTCGAAGTTTTACTTGAAAAAATACGAGCAGAAAAACAAAAACTCTTTGAAGAAGGCAAGATTAAAAAGAAAGATTTGGACATTTCTATTGTTTCCCAAGGAGATGATAACTCTTATTATGAGGAAGTTCCTTATGAAATACCAAAAAGTTGGGAGTGGGTGAGGTTTTCTACATTGGTTGAAATTGTTAGAGGTGGTTCTCCACGACCAATCAAAGATTATCTTACTTCCGAAGTAGATGGAATAAATTGGATAAAAATAGGTGATACTGAAAAGGGTGAAAAGTATATAAATAATGTTAAAGAAAAAATCAAAAAATCAGGGCTTAACAAAACTAGATTTGTAAAAAAAAGGTACATTTTTGTTAACTAATTCTATGAGTTTTGGTAGACCTTATATTTTGAATGTTGATGGTGCAATACACGATGGATGGTTGGCTATTTCGAACTATGAAAACTCATTAAATAGAGATTACCTATTCTATATTCTTTCATCAAATGTAGTTTATTCTCAATTTTTATCTCTAATTAGTGGAGCTGTTGTGAAAAACTTGAATAGTGATAAAGTTGCTTCTATTCTAATCCCACTCCCACCCCTTCCTGAACAATCCAGAATCGTTGATAAAATCGAACAATTTTTCGCCCATATTGACGCACTAATTTAGTATAATAGTTTTACGTGCGGTGGAATTTCTATCAAACATAAGATAGGAGTTTTACGTTGAAAGAATTTGAATTACATTTGAAGAAAGCTGGTTTAGCTGAAAATACTGTGCGTTCGTACCTTTATGGTGTTCGATTTTTCTTGGAGAATTATGAACTCAAAATGGAAGATTTATTTGAATACAAGGGATATTTATTAGACAATTTTAAACCTAAAACTGTCAATTTGCGACTACAAGGAGTAAATAAATATCTGACTTTTATTGGTCATGATGATTTGAAATTAAAATTTGTCAAAGTACAGCAAAAACCGTTTTTAGAAGATGTCATTAGCTATGCTGATTACCTTTTTCTTAAACGTAGTTTGAAAAAAGATGGTATTTTAAAATGGCATTTTGTCGTTTGGTTTTTAGGTGCAACTGGGGCTCGTGTAAGTGAGCTTATTAAACTAAAAGTAGAGCATGTAGAAATCGGTTATTTTGACATTTACTCAAAAGGTGGTAAAATTCGTAGACTGTACATTCCTAAAAAATTAAGAAATAGTTGTCTTAGTTGGTTAGAATCAGAAAATCGCCGAAGTGGTTATTTATTTTTGAATAAATTTAATGAACCAATTACAGCAAGAGGAGTTGCTCAACAGTTAAAAAATTATGCTGATAAATACAAAATGAATCCTAAAGTAATTTACCCTCATTCTTTTAGACATTTATTTGCTAAGAATTTTTTATCGAAGTATAATGATATTGCCTTGCTTGCAGATTTGATGGGACACGAAAGTATAGAAACTACTCGAATTTATCTAAGGAAAACAGCTACTGAACAACAAATATTGTAGATAAAATTGTTAATTGGTAAAAAAATAACAGGTGGTCAAATTGACCATCTGCTATTTTTTTGTGATTATGGCTCTTATTATGGGAAGATACCTATGAATTGGGTACAGACAACATTAAATTATATAGGAATAATTAGTACTGGTAACACGCCATCTAAAAATAGCCCTGAAAACTACGGCGGCGAAATACCATTCTATAAACCTGCTGATTTATTACAAGGAGAACTATACAATGCAACTGAATATTTATCGGTTCTAGGAAATACAAAATCCAGAAAAATAAAAGCAGGTTCTATTTTAATAAATGGTATTGGAAATATTGGAATTGCTGGGATTGTTCGTGTTGATGGAGCGTTCAATCAACAAATGCATGGCATAGAAGTATTTAATTTTGTCAACTCAAAATTTTTACTTTTAGCTATACAGTCTGATTTTATGCAAAAACAATTCAAGAACAATACATCATCTACCACTATTCCTATATTAAACAAAACTAGATTTTCTCAAACTATAATTAATTTTCCAGGTATACGTACACAAAAATTAATAATTACTAAAGCTGAGAAACTTTTTGAAAAAGTAAATCAATTTTAGCGACAATTCTCTTTTGTTCTAAAACTGAAGGAATACCTATTATTTTAGATTTTAGATACGAATAATGTCGAGCATAGCCCCTGTTCCTAACAAATAATAGCGTATAGTCTAAGTGGTATTTTAAAAATTTTGCAGATAAGCAAATTGGAGACAGAATTTTTACTCCGTCTGCACCAACAACAAAAGGGAAGTCTATAATCTTAAGATTTCTTGTATGGTCAAAATATTACAACGTTTGTTTTATAGTCTAGAATCTTAGAAAAATTATTAGAAAATCCTTCAACTAATATTTTAGATTGACTAACTACTGGAATCTTGCCCTTTTTACAATTTCAGACTGTTTTATTTGATAAGGCTTAGCTGAAATAGTTGTTACAATTTTTTTAAAGGAGCTAGCAACCAAGTTATCTTCTTGGAAAATCTATTTCAATTTTAATGTTATTCAGATAATAAGAGTTATCATCTCCTTGGGAAACAATAGAAATGTCCAAATCTTTCTTTTTAATCTTGCCTTCTTCAAAGAGTTTTTGTTTTTCTGCTCGTATTTTTTCAAGTAAAACTTCGACTGATTCATCATTTGGGTCTTGTTCAACTAATTTTCCTTGCATAGCATATTGAAGAATAGATTTTTTTAGTTTATCTGGAAATTCTTTATCTAGTTGCTGTAGTTTATTGTAACTCTCAGCGTATTCATCAACTTTAGCTAGAGATTCTTCAATGGTTTTAACGATGCATTTTTGTTCGGATAGGGGAGGTAATAACATAGGAACTTCATATTTTAAAAATTTTATTGAAGCTAAATTTTTTATTGCTGAGCCTATAGAATGTTCTTTTAGTGTATTAATCAAACTCGTAAACATCCATTTAAAATACTGTGAATCTATTATATCTGAGTTTAACGTAAGTTTTAATAATGCTTGATTTATAACTCCATTATAATAATTTGAAGGTATTTGAAAGATTTCTCCAATAGTACCTGCACAAGATATTAAAATATCTCCTGCTTTTATTGAAAAATTTTTTAAACGTATATAATCACTCTCTTTTAACCAATAGTCTCCATAATCTATAGTTTTTCTTATAGCATTACCTTGTTCATAAACCTTATATGTATGTTCTCCTTTCGGAACAAACATTGACTTTGTTATAGAACTACCAAAAGGACCTCTTTTTATTGAGCCGTCCTCTAATGCACAAATGTCTGGTAAATAAACTATGGCCCATCCTTTAGGTATATTATGTTTAAACTCTTTTATACTTCCATCAGCAAACTTCCCATAATGTTTCCCATCATCACCACGAAATATCTCAGTTTCCTTTTTATCTCGTTTGATTTTTCCTTCACTGATAAGTTTTTCTTTTTCAGCTTTAATTCTCTTTAATAATTCACTTGCAGGTTCGTCATTGGGATTTTGCGGCACTAATTTCCCTTCCATCGCTCTTTGGAGAATACTTGCTTTAAGTTGTTCTGGTGTCATTATTTGTCCTCCAACAACTGCAAAATATCAGCTAATACATTATCAATCTTATGATTTAAAGTTGCTCTTTCCGCTTGATAATTCTGAATCAACTCAAAGGGATTTAAGATTTCCTCTTCCTCTTTTGGAAAGCCACACTGGTCTAAATTATAATTCAACTCAGCCAATTCACTAGGTGTAAATGATTTAGATTTGTAGAACTTACCTTCCAGAATCTCTTCACGATTTTCCCACCAGTCACGAACAGGATTGAAGTGTTCTGACTTCATCGGCTTAGTTTTCGAGAAATTTTTATAACCATCTGGCATATCTAAACGATAAAACCAAGTTTCTTCTGTTTTCTTTGTTTTATCAAAGAAAAGAATGTTCGTATGGATTCCTGTATACGGTGCAAAGACACTATGAGGCAACCTAATAATCGTATGCAAGTTGAACTCATCTACCAGTTTTTGTTTCAAGCGAGTTTTTACACCTTCACCAAATAGAAAACCATCAGGTAAAATAACTCCAACACGACCATTTTCTTTCAAACGATACATAATGACAGCCATAAATAAATCAGCTGTTTCAGAACTCCGTAATTCTGCTGGAAAGTTATTTTTTATTGTTTCTAATTCTGACCCTCCAAAAGGTGGATTCATCATAATAATGTCAAATTTTTCATCATCCGTATATTCACGAACATTTTTCTCCAAAGTATTTCCATGAACAATTTTAGGGTCATCAATTTCGTGAAGAAACAGATTTGTAACTGCTAAAAGATGAGGAAATGCTTTCTTTTCAATACCAAAAACAGCTGTATTATATTTTTTGGTATCTTCACTAGTTTTACGTTGACTACTTAAACGGTTCAGAGTCGAAGTCAAGAAGCCTCCTGTTCCGCAAGCAAGGTCTGCCATTGATTCTCCAAGTTTTGGGTTAAGAACTTCGGCAATAAAATCAGTCGCTGCACGTGGCGTATAAAATTCTCCTGAATTTCCAGCATTTTGAATATCTTTAAGAATTTTTTCGTAAATATCATTAAACGAATGACGATCTTCAGGGCTATTGAAATCAACTTCATCAATAACATTGATGACTTGGCGTAACAAGACGCCATTTTTCATATAGTTGTTCGCATCTTCAAAAGCTGATTTAACAATCGTTTTTCGAATAGGCATATTTGAAGTTATTTCAAGCTCTTTCAACTCTTTGAATAACTTGTTATTGACAAAATCAAGTAATTCATCGCCTGTCAATACCCGCTCTCCATTTTGAGCATGAGCCCAATTCCGCCATTTTAATTCCTCTGGGATAATTGACTCATACTCGTCTTCTTCTAATTCCCAAACCATTTCACGGCTATCATAAATTTTTAAGAATAATAACCAAGACATTTGCTCAATACGTTGAGCATCACCATTAACACCAGCATCGTTTCGAGTGATATCTTGAATTCTTTTTACAAATGATGTAATTGACATACTTTCCTTTCATTAAGCTACTGTAAATAGCTCTTTCTCCAATTCTTTAATTGCTTGTAAATATCGTTTTTTATCTCCAAAATAAGTATTGATGATTTTGAAGGTTCCACCATATATCTGAAATTCTGGAAGTTTTAATGTTTCAATGCTTTCGAGTTCTCCAATACCTTTATCCATGTATTTGTCCAGTAAAATTTCCAAAACAGCACGCGCTTCCTCACTATATTTATATAAATATCCGCTTTGTTTGAGTTTATTGATACGTTCCGTCTTGGTTAATTCTTTTTGACCATAGGCAAGTTTTAGGAGTAAATCAAAATCATCGATTTCTTGTTCTGATATTCCCTCCGACTCTCGAATAGCATCTAGATAAACTCCTTTTTTATAAAGTTCGTCTAAGATAAGCTTCTTTTTATCCGCCGTATGCCAAACTGTGATAAAATCGTTCAAAGTGGCGTAGCTACCTAAGATATTCTTCCGAGTAGTAGTCGGTCAGGCTTTCGGTAATCAGTTTCCCGTTTTCATCCAATACTTGAACAGTAGAATTAAGAATGGTAACCTGCTTGTCTGTAACGATATATTTTTCTACTGGGTCACCACCTTCGTTTACAAAACCAGGTGTAGTACCATTGTTTGTTTTTGCGCCCGTTTCCAGAACCTTCACTGGTTCGCCATCAAAATCAGGGTCAGCAAACAAATTGGTAACATTTCGAAAATCAATAATCGTAAAAAATTCTTTCCCCTTTTGAGGATAAAGACGTGTGCCACGACCAATAATTTGTTTAAATTCAGTCATGGATTGGATATTAGAGTCTAAAACAATCAAACGACATGTTTTAGCATTAACTCCTGTCGTTAATAATTTAGACGTTGTTACAATAGCGGGAAAATTAGAATTGACATCCATAAAGTTATCCAGTTGAGCTTTTCCTTCAGCGTTGTCACCAGTTACTTGCATGACATAACGATAGTCTTCTTGGACTAAGTCTAGATTCTCTTTTACAAGTGCAGCACGCATTCGCTCGGCATGGTCAATATCAACACAAAAAACAATTGTTTTATCAAATCGTGCATTGTTTTGCTTCATATAATCAGAAACAAACTTGGCAACTCTTTGCGTTCTATCATCAATGACAATGGTTTTGTCAAAATCTTTCCTGCCGTAGTACCTATCTTCTATTAATTGTCCGTTAGTATCAACTTTTCCAGTTTCTGGACGATAACCATCCACATCCACATCTAAATTAACCCTCATAACACGATATGGAGCCAAAAAACCATCCTCGATTCCCTGTTTTAAACTATAAGTATAGATTGGCTCACCAAAGTATTCCGTATTGGAAGCATTCTTGGTTTCTTTAGGAGTAGCGGTCATCCCAATCTGTGTCGCAGAACTGAAATAATCAATCACCTTACGCCAGTTACTGTCTTCCTTAGCTGAGCCACGGTGCGCTTCATCAATTATGACTAAATCAAAGAAGTCTTTGTCAAACTTTTGATAATGTGTTTCAGTTCCATCTTCACCAGTTAGTTGCTGATAAAGCCCTAGATAAATTTCAAAAGAATTTAATTTTTCAGGAGCAGTCAAAAGTTTTGGTGTAATTTTCGTCATTACCTTTTCGAATGGCCTAAAGTCTTCAGCCATCGTTTGGTCTACTAAGATGTTTCTATCTGCTAAGAATAAAACTCGTTTAGCCAAACCAGCTTTTCGAAGGCGATGAATAATTTGAAAAGCCATGAACGTTTTCCCCGTTCCTGTTGCCATCACAAACATTACTCGTTTTTGTCCTCTGGCAACTGTTTCAATAGTACGGTTGATAGCTATTTGCTGATAATAGCGTGGCGTTTTCATTGAGAAGGCGTCTGTATAGTATGGAGTTGAGATAGCTTCTGTAATTTCGTACGTCAATCCTTTTTCCTTCGTCATACGAGAAAATAATTCTTCACGAGTAGGGAATTCGTCTAACTCCAGCTCACGTTCTTCTCTCGTGATACGGTCGTGTTCAATAAAGCCATCACCATTCGAAGAATAAACAAATGGAACATCTAAAATCTCTCCATATTCAATAGCTTGTTGTAATCCTGCTCGAACGCTGTGTTTATTATCCTTTGCCTCAACAATTGCAATTCGAGTTCCAAATTGGTAATACAGTGAATAGTCTGATTTTTTTCCTTCTTTACGACGAGCCTTATCTCCTCTAACCTCAATTCGACCATCAGTGAAGTATTCTTCGTAAGCGATATGCTCACCATTTTTCCATCCTTTGGATACAA
Source organism: Streptococcus bouchesdurhonensis (assembly GCF_948472335.1). Next base: position 53,978 of record NZ_CAOKTW010000002.1, read on the forward strand.
TAGCAGGAGTGATGAAATTTGCTTTAATATCCTCCTCACTCATTTCTTTCTTAGACTTTATAAACTCAACCATATTGAACCCTCCGCATTCTAAAAATCTACTTCTCCATAAAATAAACTATCAGAACAAATTATACTTCTATTATATCACACTTATAAAAATACTCTGCTAAATTGTTGAAAATAAGTATGCAATATACTTTCGCATCGCGTCAGATTATCTCCGCATAACACCGCTATTTTCCGCTGTTTTCGGCAGGCGACTTATTATCATTCTATAAGCACTTTCAGTCGGGCTGGTGAGCTATTTTTCAAAAATAAATAATCACATTTAAACATTTTGAAAGTATAAAATATCTACATCAGTCGTTCAAAAACTGGCGTAAATTTTGCTATAATATTTTCGTTTAAATAAAGATTTTTTTATGCCAAACGGATTTTAACAATGCGGATGCTTCCTATTTTACTTCTCTTTTTAGCTCTACTACCGTTTTTCTCAAAGTTTGTCACTGGAGGTAGTTCTTTCAGTTGGAAAGTGTTTTTGATTTTCATAATAGATTGGGTTTTATTGATAGTTTTTGCGATTCAGATTTCTTATATTTTTTGGAGATTGAGTCAAAAGCGGAAAGAATTATCTAATAAATAACGCCAGGCATGTTTTCTAATTTTGGGGTAAGACAATGAATAGCAGAGTAGAATTTCGGATTTTCACCATTGTTGATTTGGACAAGGAAGAAGAACATTTACATGAGATGCATTTGAAAGGTTGGAGGTATAGAACGAGTCGTTTTGGTTTGTTCTATTTTGACCAATGTCAACCAGACGATGTCATCTACCGTATCTATGATTCTAGATTTCTTAAAAAAGTATAAGCATGAACTGCAAGATTTTAGAGATAGAGGTTGGGAATTGATAGGAGCAGGTTCTTGTTCGATTCTTCGTAAATCGTCTTCTGATTTACTTCCAGAGGATCAAGTCTATATGAGTAAGGGGCTCAAATGGGAAGTTATGCGATCTAGACTTCGTTCCTGTACAGCTACTTTCTCAGGTGGTCTTGTTGTTTGTATGAGTTTGTTTAGAGAGGATCTTTCTATGTCTTTCTTTCTTATTTTTGTTTTATATGCTTTTCTGATTTCTTATCTAATTCATGGTTATTTCAGACTAAAAAGGAAATACCGAGTAGATGAATAGCAAGGTTCTAGGTCTTCAGATTGATTTTTAGCACTCTTGATAAAAGAGTGCTAATTTTTTGAGTTTTTGTCTTGACATTCTCTTCTAAGGGTGTATAATAGAATCATAAGTTAGCACTTGGATGCATTGAGTGCTAATTGATCAGACAGAGAGGAGTGATGAGATGGTTACAGAGCGTCAGCAGGATATTTTAAATCTGATTATTGACATCTTTACCAAAACGCACGAACCTGTCGGATCAAAAGCCTTGCAAGAGTCTATTAACTCTAGCAGTGCAACCATTCGTAATGACATGGCGGAACTAGAAAAACAAGGGTTGCTTGAGAAGGCTCATACTTCAAGCGGTCGGATGCCAAGTATTGCTGGTTTTCAGTACTATGTAAAACACTCACTGGATTTTGATCAACTGGCTGAAAATGAGGTATATGAGATTGTCAAAGCCTTTGATCAGAATTCTTCAAATTGGAGGATATTCTGCAAGAGGCTGCTAACTTGCTAACAGACCTGAGTGGCTGTACGGTAGTGGCACTGGATGTTGAGCCCAGCAGGCAACGTTTGACAGCCTTTGATATCGTTGTTTTGGGGCAACATACAGCCTTGGCGGTATTTACCCTAGACGAGTCGCGAACGGTTACTAGTCAGTTTCTGATTCCAAGGAACTTCTTGCAGGAAGATTTGCTGAAACTGAAGAGCATCATTCAGGAACGTTTCCTCGGTCACACCGTTTTAGATATTCACTACAAGATTCGGACGGAGATTCCGCAGATTATCCAGCGTTACTTTACAACAACGGACAATGTGATCGATCTCTTTGAACATATCTTTAAGGAAATGTTCAACGAAAACATTGTGGTGGCGGGCAAGGTTAATCTCTTGAATTTTGCCAATCTAGCAGTCTATCAGTTCTTTGATCAACCGCAAAAGGTGGCTCTGGAGATTCGTGAGGGGTTGCGTGAAGATCAGATGCAAAACGTCCGTGTTGCAGACAGTCAGGAGTCCTGTCTAGCTGACCTAGCTGTGATTAGTAGCAAGTTCCTCATTCCTTATCGGGGAGTTGGAATTCTAGCCATTATCGGTCCAGTCAATCTGGATTACCAACAGCTAATCAACCAAGTCAATGTGGTCAACCGTGTTTTGACCATGAAGTTGACAGATTTTTACCGCTACCTCAGCAGTAATCATTACGAAGTACATTAAGATTGAAATCATTAAAGGAGGCGAAAATGGCCCAAGATATAAAAAATGAAGAAGTAGAAGAAGTTCAAGAAGAGGAAGTTGTGGAAACAGCTGAAGAAACAACTCCTGAGAAGTCTGAGTTGGACTTGGCGAATGAACGTGCAGATGAGTTCGAAAACAAATACCTTCGCGCTCATGCGGAAATGCAAAATATCCAACGCCGTGCCAATGAAGAACGTCAAAACTTGCAACGTTATCGTAGCCAGGACTTGGCAAAAGCAATCTTACCATCTCTTGACAACCTTGAGCGTGCACTTGCAGTTGAAGGTTTGACAGATGATGTGAAGAAGGGCTTGGGGATGGTGCAAGAAAGCTTGATTCACTCTTTGAAAGAAGAAGGAATTGAAGAATCGCAGCAGATGGCGAATTTGACCATAACTACCATATGGCCATCCAAACTCTCCCAGCAGACGATGAACACCCAGCAGATACCATCGCCCAAGTTTTCCAAAAAGGCTACAAACTCCATGACCGCATCCTACGCCCAGCAATGGTAGTGGTGTATAACTAAGATACAAAGCCCGTAAAAAGCTCGCAGTAAAAATAGGAGATTGACGAAGTGTTCGATGAACACAAGAAAATCTATCTTTTTTACTCAGAGCTTAGGGCGTGTTCGATTCGGCAATTCTGACGGTAGCTAAAGCAACTCGTCAGAAAATGGCAATCGCTATGGCATTTGCCTAGCCTCCTTATTAACTCGTCGTCGAAATAAAATCGATTTCGACTTCTCGTGTCGCAATTTACATAATAGAAAACTTGTCCGAAACGACAATAAACTATGAAGAAAGATAAGAGGCAAGCCGGAGGCTTGCAAGGAAGATATTTCCCGCCGTGGTAAAAGTTTCAGTAGCTTTTGCTACTGAATAGGGGATTTTTGAGACAATAGGCTCAAAAATAAGTGATGAAATCCCGAAGGGAGTTGCTCACGTCCCCACCACTTAAGGGAAATATAAAAAAAGAAAATTAACTAACAAGGAGAAAAACACATGTCTAAAATTATCGGTATTGACTTAGGTACAACAAACTCAGCAGTAGCAGTTCTTGAAGGAACTGAATCAAAAATCATCGCAAACCCAGAAGGAAACCGCACAACTCCATCTGTAGTCTCATTCAAAAACGGAGAAATCATTGTTGGTGACGCTGCGAAACGTCAAGCAGTTACAAACCCAGATACAGTTATCTCTATCAAATCTAAAATGGGAACTTCTGAAAAAGTTTCTGCTAATGGAAAAGAATACACTCCACAAGAAATCTCAGCTATGATTCTTCAATACTTGAAAGGATACGCTGAAGACTATCTTGGTGAAAAAGTAACCAAAGCAGTTATCACAGTTCCTGCTTACTTCAACGACGCTCAACGTCAAGCAACAAAAGACGCTGGTAAAATTGCTGGTCTTGAAGTAGAACGTATTGTTAACGAACCAACTGCAGCAGCTCTTGCTTATGGTTTGGACAAGACTGACAAAGAAGAAAAAATCTTGGTATTTGACCTTGGTGGTGGTACATTCGACGTCTCTATCCTTGAATTGGGTGACGGTGTCTTCGACGTATTGTCAACTGCAGGGGACAACAAACTTGGTGGTGACGACTTTGACCAAAAAATCATTGACCACTTGGTAGCAGAATTCAAGAAAGAAAACGGTATTGACTTGTCTACTGACAAGATGGCAATGCAACGTTTGAAAGATGCAGCTGAAAAAGCGAAGAAAGACCTTTCTGGTGTAACTTCAACTCAAATCAGCTTGCCATTTATCACTGCAGGTGAAGCTGGCCCTCTTCACTTGGAAATGACTTTGACTCGTGCGAAATTTGACGATTTGACTCGTGACCTTGTAGAACGTACAAAAGTTCCAGTTCGTCAAGCCCTTTCGGATGCAGGTTTGAGCTTGTCAGAAATCGACGAAGTTATCCTTGTTGGTGGTTCAACTCGTATCCCTGCCGTTGTTGAAGCTGTTAAAGCTGAAACTGGTAAAGAACCAAACAAATCAGTAAACCCTGACGAAGTAGTTGCTATGGGTGCGGCTATCCAAGGTGGTGTGATTACTGGTGATGTCAAAGACGTTGTCCTTCTTGACGTAACACCATTGTCACTTGGTATCGAAACAATGGGTGGAGTCTTCACAAAACTCATCGACCGCAATACAACAATCCCAACATCTAAATCACAAGTCTTCTCAACTGCGGCAGACAACCAACCAGCCGTTGATATCCACGTTCTTCAAGGTGAACGCCCAATGGCAGCAGATAACAAGACTCTTGGACGTTTCCAATTGACAGATATCCCAGCTGCACCTCGTGGAATTCCTCAAATCGAAGTAACATTTGATATCGACAAGAACGGTATCGTGTCTGTTAAAGCTAAAGACCTTGGAACTCAAAAAGAACAAACAATTGTCATCCAATCAAACTCAGGTTTGACTGACGAAGAAATTGACCGCATGATGAAAGATGCAGAAGCTAACGCTGAAGCAGATAAGAAACGTAAAGAAGAAGTTGACCTTCGTAACGAAGTAGACCAAGCGATCTTTGCGACTGAAAAGACAATCAAGGAAACTGAAGGCAAAGGATTCGACGCAGAACGTGACGCTGCCCAATCTGCCCTTGATGACCTTAAAAAAGCTCAAGAAGACAACAACTTGGACGATATGAAAGCAAAACTTGAAGCATTGAACGAAAAAGCTCAAGGACTTGCTGTTAAACTCTACGAACAAGCAGCAGCAGCGCAACAAGCTCAAGCAGGAGCAGAAGGCACACAAGCAACAGGAAACGCAGGCGATGACGTCGTAGACGGAGAGTTTACTGAAAAGTAAGATGAGTGTATTGGCTGAAGAATATCTAAAAAATACACGAAAAGTTTATAATGATTTCTGTAATAAAGCTGATAGTTATGAGTCTGCAAAAGATTTTATAGATAATATTCCAGCAGTATATTTGGCTAGGTATAAAGCAATTATTTTAGCTGAGCATGAAAGTTGTGTTAAAAATGATGAGGCGGTAAGGAATTTTGTTACTTCAGTATTGTTGTCAGCGCTAGTATCAGCACTAGTATCAGCAACCATACAAAAACCAGAATTTATAATATCGTTTATAATGGGCATGATTTGGGTTGTCGGTGTATTCCTTCTAATCTATTGGAATTTTATAGCAAATACTAAGAAGAGACAAAAATATATAAATATTTCTGTACTTATAGGATATTTAAAATCAAAATAAAGTTAATTTACTTATTTGCAGAGGTTGCAACCCAGCCTCTGTTTTTCGATAAAAAGGGACGGAATATCATTTGTTTGGGTTTTGTCTCATCAATATGAAAGAAAGGAACAAATGTGTTCAGGGAATTGAACACGGGTTCCCAAATTTCTTACTTAATATAACAGAAAGGAATTGAACCCGACCTAAATTCTCGGAAAAAAGATAAATCTGTCTAGGAGCATCGCTCCAGCGTCAGATTTCCTATTTTTCAGTCGAATTTTACGGTCTTGGTATCTTGTATGAACAATACTGAATTTTATGATCGTCTGGGGGTGTCAAAAAACGCTTCGGCAGACGAGATCAAAAAGGCTTATCGTAAGCTTTCGAAAAAATATCACCCAGATATCAATAAGGAGCCTGGTGCTGAGGAAAAGTACAAGGAAGTTCAAGAAGCCTATGAGACTTTGAGTGACGACCAAAAACGGGCTGCCTATGACCAATATGGTGCTGCAGGCGCCAATGGTGGATTTGGAGGCTTCGGTGGTGGAGCTGGCGGTTTCAATGGGGCAGGTGGCTTCGGTGGTTTTGAGGACATTTTCTCAAGTTTCTTCGGCGGAGGCGGTGCTTCACGCAATCCAAATGCTCCTCGCCAAGGGGATGACCTCCAGTATCGTGTGAACTTGACCTTTGAAGAAGCTATTTTTGGAGCTGAAAAAGAAGTTAAATACAACCGTGAAGCAAGCTGTCGTACATGTAATGGCTCAGGTGCTAAGCCAGGAACCAGTCCAGTCACTTGTGGACGCTGTCATGGTGCTGGTGTCATTAACGTCGATACGCAGACTCCGCTTGGTATGATGCGTCGTCAAGTAACCTGTGATGTCTGTCATGGTCGCGGAAAAGAAATCAAAGATCCATGTACAACATGTCACGGAACAGGGCATGAAAAACAAGATCATAGCGTACATGTCAAAATTCCTGCTGGTGTGGAAACTGGTCAACAAATTCGCCTAGCTGGTCAAGGTGAAGCTGGATTTAACGGTGGACCTTATGGTGACTTGTACGTGGTTGTTTCTGTGGAAGCCAGCGATAAGTTTGAACGTGAAGGAACTACTATCTTCTACAATCTCAACCTCAACTTTGTCCAAGCAGCTCTTGGTGACACAGTAGATATTCCAACTGTTCACGGTGATGTTGAATTGGTTGTCCCAGAGGGAACTCAGACTGGTAAGAAATTCCGCCTACGTGGCAAAGGAGCTCCGAGTCTTCGTGGTGGTGCAGTTGGTGACCAATATGTTACCGTTAATGTCGTAACACCAACAGGCTTGAACGATCGTCAAAAAGCAGCCTTGAAAGAATTTGCAGCTGCTGGTGATTTAAAAGTCAATCCAAAGAAAAAGGGCTTCTTTGACCATATTAAAGATGCCTTTGAAGGAGAATAATACTCTTCGAAAATCAAATTCAAACCACGTCAGCGTTGCCTTGCCGTACTCAAGTACAGCCTGCGGCTAGCTTCCTAGTTTGCTCTTTGATTTTCATTGAGTATAAACAAAAAGAGCCGAGTGGCTCTTTTTGTTTATAGATTTTTTAAGACTTTCCTTAAGTAATGACGGACGGTAGCGATCTTCTTCGAAGTTCCATACCTAAACTTTGAGCCTAGGTCTCAAAGTTTCCGGACGAGTCTGAGACAAAAAGATTTTGATTTCAGGAATTCTTTATTATAAATTTTAAAAATCGATAGATTAGATAAAAAAGCGAACAAGACAGAATTCTGAGTGTCAGATAACTCGTTTTGTTCGCTTTTTATATTGAAGATTAGACTTTTATCCCAGACTCGTTTTCAGTACGGCGGAAAATCTTCGATTTAGTTGTGAAATGGTGAATGATACTCTTTAAAAATCTCCTCAAACCACGTCAGCGTCGGCTTGTCTACAACCTCAAAACTGTGTTTTGAGCTGACTTTGTCAGTTCTATTCACAACCTCAAAACGGTGTTTTGAGCAGCCTGCGCCTAGCTTTCTAGTTTGCTCTTTGATTTTTATTGAGTATGAGTTGCCTAAATTATGATGTATAGTTGATGGGATATAACTTGTTTACGTTTTAAAAAAGAGCCGACTGGCTCTTTTTACTTATCTTCGATTTCCTGTGTTTCTTTAATCACAGCTAGTCTAGTCTGGATATCCTTTTCCAAGACCTTAAACTTGTAAGTCAGGTCTTCTTGATATTCCTTGATGAGTTCTTTTTGCTGGTCAATGATTTGTAGGCTGTTTTGGATAATATCCACATCGTCCTTGATAGCTTGAACGCGGTCAGTGGTATTCAAGACTTCATCTGTGATGGTTTGGCGATTTTTTGTGAGCAGATAACTTCCAGCTGCAGCTCCTGCAAATAGCAATAGATTGGATAATTTCATGGCAACTCCTTAGGCATTTTTGATGGTTTCAGCGACTTGAGCGAGTTTGTCAAAGTCTGGTTCGTGGGCGATAAAATCAATCTTAAGGTCATCGTCAGCACTGTAGCGAGGTACGAGGTGAACATGGGTATGAAAGACGGTTTGACCTGCGACTTCTTCACAGTTAGCAATGATATTCATACCAGTAGCCTTGGTAGCTTTCATGACTTTTTGAGCTACTTTTGGTACTTGGGCAAAGAGTTGGCTGGCGCTAGTAGCATCCATTTCTAAAAGATTACGATAGTGTTCTTTTGGCACGACCAAGGTGTGTCCTGGTGTCACTTGAGAGATATCAAGAAAGGCAAGAACCTGCTCATCTTCATATACTTTTGAAGCAGGAATTTCCCCTGCGATGATTTTACAAAAAATGCAATCTGACATAAAATCTACCTCTACTGTACTGAATTTTGATATAATATAGCTACATTATACCAGATTTGGAGAAAATATGTTAGAAATTAAAAACCTGACAGGTGGCTATGTTCATGTCCCTGTTTTGAAAGATGTGTCTTTTACTGTTGAAAGTGGGCAGTTGGTCGGTTTGATTGGTCTCAATGGTGCTGGAAAATCGACGACCATCAATGAAATTATCGGTCTGTTGACACCTTATAGTGGCTCCATCAATATCAATGGCCTGACCCTGCAAGGAGATGCGACTAGCTACCGCAAGCAAATTGGCTACATTCCTGAGACACCTAGCTTGTATGAGGAATTGACCCTCAGAGAGCATATCGAAACGGTTGCCATGGCTTATGGTATTGAGCAAGATCTTGCTTTTGATCGAGTAGAACCTTTGTTAAAAATGTTCCGTCTGGACCAGAAATTAGACTGGTTCCCTGTTCATTTTTCAAAAGGGATGAAGCAGAAGGTCATGATTATCTGTGCTTTTGTGGTGGATCCAAGTCTTTTCATCGTGGATGAGCCTTTCCTTGGTCTTGACCCGTTGGCTATTGCGGACTTGATTCAGCTTTTGGAAGTGGAAAAGCAAAAAGGCAAGTCTATTCTCATGAGTACCCACGTGCTGGATTCAGCGGAAAAGATGTGTGATGCTTTTGTCATTCTTCACAAAGGGGAAGTGCGTGCTAAGGGAAATCTCCTGCAACTGCGCGAAGCCTTTAACATGCCTGAGGCTAGTTTGAATGATATTTACTTGGCTCTGACCAAAGAGGAGGACCTATGAAAGACTTGTTTTTAAAGAGAAAGCAGGCTTTTCGTAAGGAGTGTCTTGGTTATCTACGTTATGTTCTCAATGACCACTTTGTCTTGTTCCTGCTTGTCCTGCTGGGCTTTCTAGCCTACCAGTACAGTCAACTCTTGCAAGATTTTCCTGAAAATCATTGGCCCATCCTTTTGTTTGTAGGAATTACCTCTGTTTTACTGTTGCTTTGGGGTGGAATTGCCACCTATATGGAGGCTCCAGACAAGCTCTTTCTCTTAGTTGGAGAAGAGGAAATCAAGCTCCATCTCAAGCGTCAAACTGGCATTTCCCTAGTCTTTTGGCTCTTTGTACAGACCCTTTTCTTGCTTTTATTTGCGCCCTTATTTTTAGCCATGGGTTATGGCTTGCCTGTCTTCCTAATCTATGTGCTTTTGTTTGGGTTAGGTAAATATTTCCTCTTTCGTCAAAAGGCCAGCAAATTTTTCACTGAAACTGGACTGAACTGGGACTATGTCATTTCCCAAGAAAGCAAGCGCAAACAAGTCTTGCTTCGTTTCTTTGCCCTCTTTACGCAGGTAAAGGGAATTTCAAACAGCGTCAAGCGTCGTGCCTATCTGGACTTTATCCTAAAGGTTGTTCAGAAGGTGCCTGGGAAGATTTGGCAAAATCTCTATCTTCGTTCTTATTTGCGAAATGGAGATCTCTTTGCGCTCAGTCTCCGTCTGCTCCTACTTTCCTTGCTGGCGCAGGTCTTTATCGAGCAAGCTTGGATTGCGACAGCAGTGGTAGTTCTCTTTAACTACCTCTTGCTCTTCCAGTTGCTGGCCCTCTATCATGCCTTTGACTACCAGTATTTGACTCAACTCTTTCCACTGGACAAGGGGCAAAAGGAAAAAGGCTTGCAGGCGGTAGTCCGAGGATTGACCAGTTTTGTTTTACTTGTGGAATTAGTTGTCGGGTTGATTACCTTCCAAGAAAAACTAGCCCTTCTAGCCTTGCTGGGTGCAGGTTTGGTTTTACAAGTCTTGTATTTGCCTTATCAGGTAAAACGTCAGATGCAGGACTAACATTGCCTATATGACACTAAAAAAGAAGTTGAGTTCAGTTTGCCTCAACTTCTTTTATTTTCTACAAGATAATGGTTGGCCCGTAGAGGCTCAACTTGGTCTTGACTTGGTCAAAGTGGAAGCGGTCATAGGCCCGCCAAGCGGCGCGAGTTGGAGCATCTGGATCAAGAGCGCTGAGTCCCATGAGAAGACTGGAAGTCTGGTAAAATTTTTCCAGTTCAATCAAGACTCGATTATCCACTGTCTCAGCCTTGGCTAAAAAACCAAGAATAGAGTTTAATTGCTCCTGAAAGCGGACGTCGTCAGCGGTTGCCTGTTTGCATGCTTGGTAGGCTTTATTTAAGTCAGTAATCAAAGCCTGAGCTGTTTTGATGGGGTTTGTGTCTGTCATTTACGTGACCTCCTATATAATTTATGTTTTAAGGTAAGGGATTGTGTAAATCTCCTAGTGAGGCACCTATATTATTAGCAACATTGCCAACTATGTTGCCCCAATCAATGATACATTTACCATTATCAAGATTAGCTTTATTATATGAATATCCATTTCTACATAGTACATTATCGCTAATCATATGAAACGGAGAATACCATCCATATGGAATACTACCGCCATTTATATGAGAAAGTTCGATTGATGTTAATTGTTTTGTTTTATTTGACTTGGCCATAATTTTCTCCTTGTTATATTTACGTCAATTGCAATAGAGTATATTTATAGGGTGTTAATCATGGTGGATGTGAATAAATCATATGCACCCCTCCTTTTTTGATGATTTTTAAAGTTGTTGCAAACATAGTCTTTCTATAATCATAGTCTATCACTTTTATCTCCTTTTTCACCATCAAATCTTTAATTGTCCTTGAAATTTCCTGAATGGTCCTGTTAAGATTTTATGATAAAATAGTTGTAAGCTCATCATGATGTTGTAGAAAAATAGTCCTTTTAGGAGTTTTCAAAGACTGTTTAGGATTGGGTGTGCTTGTGTTAGACCTTTTCTGTTATTCTTTTCTTAGGAGGAGAATCCAATGAAACATATGATTATTCAGACACAGAAAACAGTTTATAAAGTAAACATCGACGATGTCTACTATATCCAAACACATCCAACTAAAGCCCATACCGTACAGATTGTTACAGAAGAAGCTAGTTTTAATATGGTTCAAAATTTAAGTGATCTTGAGAACCAATATGGGGAAACCTTGATGAGATGTCATCGAAATTGTTTGGTCAATCTTGATAAAGTAAAATCGATTGATTTTCAAGAAAGAATCCTTTTTCTCGGAGAAGAAGGTCAATACGCTGTCAAGTATGCCAGACGTCGCTATAGAGAAATTCGCCAAAAATGGTTGAAACAAGGAGAGTAAGAAGATGAGAATATTTGTTTTAGAAGATGATTTTTCCCAACAGACTAGGATTGAAACGACGATTGAGAAACTCTTGCAAGAACATCAGATCATTCCTAGCTCTTTTGAGGTATTTGGCAAGCCAGACCAGCTGCTGGCAGAGGTGCATGAGAAGGGAGCCCATCAACTATTCTTTTTGGACATTGAGATTCGAAATGAGGAGATGAAGGGTCTGGAAGTGGCTAGAAAGATTCGGGATTGGGATCCTTATGCTCTCATCGTCTTTGTGACGACTCACTCAGAGTTTATGCCCCTGTCCTTTCGCTACCAAGTGTCTGCTTTGGACTACATTGATAAGGCCTTGTCAGCAGAGGAGTTTGAATCTCGGATCGAGACAGCCCTCCTCTATGCCAATAGTCAAGATAGTAAGAGCCTGGCGGAAGATTGCTTTTACTTTAAATCAAAATTTGCCCAATTCCAGTATCCTTTTAAAGAGGTTTATTATCTTGAAACGTCGCCTAGAGCCCATCGTGTTATTCTCTATACCAAGACAGACAGGCTGGAATTTACGGCGAGTTTAGAGGAGGTTTTTAAGCAGGAACCCCGTCTCTTGCAGTGCCATCGCTCTTTTCTTATCAATCCAGCAAATGTGGTGCATTTAGATAAGAAAGAAAAACTGCTTTTCTTTCCCAATGGTGGAAGTTGTCTGATCGCGCGTTATAAGGTCAGGGAAGTGTCTGAGGCTATTAATAACTTACACTGAACTAGGAGAGTTTATGAATATTGTTTGGATATTATTGCATACACTCATTACTAATGGGCTAGAAATTGTCATTTTCTTTAAGGTAGATGGAATTAATCTTACTTTCGAGAGGATTTTTAAAGCCTTTCTTTTGAAGATACTGTTGGCCTTTGTTTTTGTAATGATTGGCTATATGGTAGGAAATGTTTACCTATCTTATTTTATGGAACCCTTGTACGGCATATGCTTGTCTTTCTTATTGTTAAGAGGGCTTCCTAAAAAACTCCTTTTCTTTTATGGTCTCTTTCCAATGATATTGGTGAATCTCTTTTATAGAGGAGTCTCCTATTTTGTGCTTCCATTTTTGGGACAAGGGCAAGTATATGATGGCTACTCATTTACTGGGTTATGTATAATAATTTTCAATTTCTTCATTTCTCTAGCCTTTTTGAAATGGTTGGACTATGATTTTACTAGTTTGAGAAGGGAGATTCTCGATACAGGTTTTCAAAAGTCCCTGACTAAGATTAACTGGATAATGGGGGCTTACTATTTGGTGATACAAAGTCTGTCTTACTTTGAATATGAGCAAGGTATTCAATCAACGACTGTTCGCCATCTCATCCTAGTGTTCTACCTCCTATTTTTTATGGGGGTTATCAAGAAATTGGATACCTATTTGAAGGACAAACTCCATGATAGACTGAACCAAGAGCAGGCCTTGCGCTATAGAGATATGGAACGCTATAGTCGGCATATAGAGGAGCTTTACAAGGAAGTACGGAGTTTTCGCCATGACTACACCAACCTCTTGACTAGTTTACGTCTGGGTATTGAAGAGGAGGATATGGAGCAGATAAAAGAGGTCTACGGCTCCGTCTTAAAAGATTCCAGTCAGAAATTGCAGGACAATAAATATGACCTTGGGCGATTGTTGAATGTTCGGGACCGCGCCCTCAAAAGTCTCCTAGCAGGGAAATTTCTAAAAGCTAGAGAAAAGAACATTGTCTTTAATGTTGAAGTTCCTGAGGAGATTCAGGTTGAGGGGATGAGCCTACTTGATTTTCTAACCATTGTGTCTATCCTTTGTGATAATGCTATTGAAGCCAGTGCAGAGACTAGTCAACCTCATGTTTCAATTGCCTTTTTTAAAAATGGAGCACAGGAGACCTTTATCATTGAAAACTCCATCAAAAAAGAGAGCATAGATATTTCTGAAATCTTCTCCTTTGGAGCCAGTTCTAAAGGGGAGGATAGAGGAGTTGGTCTCTATACCGTCATGAAGATTGTGGAAAGTTATCCCAATGCTAGTCTCAATACTACCTGTCAAGATCAAGTCTTTCGTCAGGTGCTTACTATGATACCTACAGAATGATGAAAAAAATAAGACCGAGAGTTCTTGTTACTCGGTCTTATTTTTTATAGTTGTATTGGATGATGAAGTCCTTTCGTATTGTTATGCTTAATTATATTAAGGCTGTATAAGATATCTTCCCACAGTCCTCCACCTGTAATTTGGTTGAGTTCGGTAGTTGTTAGTTCTTGAAATGAAGTTAGGTTTTGTTTCTTATCCATGTTATGATTCTCCTTTTTGATAAGATAATAAATAGTTATAGAGTGTTATCTGAAAATTAATCAGAATGGGTTAAAATTTTATCTTTGAAATAATCAAAATATGTTTTCTTTGCAGTTACACTAGTGACGCGACCTTGTAAGCCATATTGGATGAGTTTACTATCCTCATTAGATAGTTTTGCAAGAGCGGTTAATTTAAAGAGATTACCTTGCTCTGTTCTGGTAGGAGTTTGATCAATTGTCTGAAGTTGACCGATAATGGTGGTGCCGTGATTTCCAATCTTCTCCAGTTTTAATCTTACAGTTTGTCCTTTATCTAGTAGAGGTAGATAGTCAGAAGATACGTAGTAAGTGATTAGTACTTCTCTTGTATCTGTGATGACAGGGAATATTTGAGCAATTTCTGTACCAGTTGGAATTCTATTTTTACCTTCAAATTCACTGTTTAAGTGAATGATACCTTTACTTGGGGCGGTTAAGGTATTGTTTTCTAAGCGCTGTGTCGCTTGATCTAGTTGTACTGTTAATTCTGTTAATTGATTCTCCACGGTTAGTTGTTGCTGTGAGGCTGTCTGTAAAAATTGAGTACGGAGTACTTCAATTTTGGTTGCTAAACTATTATCATAAGTTGCTACACTTCCGATACCAGCTTGCTGAATTTTGAGGCTTGCGATAGATGATTCAAGACCTGCAATACTTTGATTAATTTGAGATAAAAATGGCTCCTCTGCAGTTCCTTGTGTTTGTCCTTGTGAGGCTACAAGATAACGATTCAAAATTGACTGGTGCGGATTGCCAGTTGGTAAGCGTGCTCTGTTATTTATGATAGCATCTCTCAACTCTTGATATTCTCCAATTTGTTGTTGAACTTTTGTAATTTCTTGTTCGATGGCTGATGAACTGCTATTGGCAAGATTAGCTTGATTTGAAACTTCGGTGTTAGTCTTTGTGATACCCAGTTCAATATCATGGGATTGTTTAGTAAAATTCCTAAAGGTATTATGGTAGCCAAATTCATCCTCGCCAGAAAAAAGATCAGTCGCTTTTTCTAAGCTTTGTTTCAAAATTCCAAGTCCTTCTTTTTGCTTCTCAAGTCTTTGTAATTGAGTTTCTAAGGCAGTTTTCTGACTTTCTTCCATTGTTTCAGAGTATTTGATGAGTAAGTCACCTTTTTCAACTACTTGATTTGCCACTAAATGATTAGCTAGGATAGGATTATCACTTGTTGACTGAATAGATGCAATGACACTTGTAGGGGCGATTTCTCCTTGGGAAGTAACAGTAATTTCTTTTGTGGCAACAAGGGAGAAAATCAAGATGAAAGTAAATAGTAATGAAAGAGGTATAATTAACATTGTCGCATAGTTATGGTAACGTCTCTGATAAAACTCGACGCTTCTAAAAAGATTAGGATTCATGACATTCTCCTTATTTATTGAATAGATGATGGTAGAAGCCTTGCGCCTGCATTAACTCTTGGTGACTACCAACTTCAATGATTTTCCCCTGGTCAAGAACAATGACACGGTTAGTTCGTTCGGCTATACTGAGACGATGGGCTACAAAGAGAATGGTTTTATCAGTTAGGGACATAAGATTATCTATAACTTTTTTCTCAGTCAAGACATCAAGACCGCTAGTAGCTTCATCTAGTATTAAAACAGGAGCTTTAGTTAAAAGAGCACGAGCGAGAGCGATTCGTTGCTTTTGTCCTCCTGATAGACCAGCTCCATCAGAGAGCTGAGTTTGATAGCCCATAGGCATTCTTTCAATGTCTTGACGGATTTCAGCTAATTCACAAGCTCTTAGAATATCTTCTTGGCTAATCATATGATTACCACCCAAGGTTAAGTTTTCCAAGATAGAGCCATTAAAGATATAGGCTTGTTGAGGTAGGTAATTAATATGACGGCGCAAGACTTTCTTATCAATGTTTTTAATATCCTGATGATTGATGGAAATATGTCCTTTGTAAGGTTCAAAGAAATTGACAATCATTTTGGCTAAAGTTGTTTTACCAGAACCACTAACTCCAACTAGGCTAACCTTATCTCCTTGTTTAATCGTGAGATTAATATCTGTTAAGGTATCTCGTCCAAAACCATACTTATAAGAAAGGTCATCAAATTCAATATCTCCCATCAAAAAATGTGAATGAACAGGATTTTCTTGAACTTGAAATTCAGATTCGACTAGATAGACCTCGTTCAAACGGTTATTAGCGACCTTCGCAGATTGGAGTTTGGTTTGGAGGTTGATAATATTTTCCATAGGAGTTGTAAAGTAAGAAAGAAGTGTGTTAAAGGTAATCAGCTGACCGATAGAAATTTTACTCGACATGACTAATTGAGCGCCAAACCATAGGATAAGGATATTCAGAACTAATTTTGTTCCCTGCTTTAAACTCGTTTGTAAAATAGAATATTTACTGAGCTTAAAGGATTTTTCCAAATAATCTACAAATTCGCTGTCTATATTTTGATAGCGATTTTCTTCACTCGTGAGCGACTTTATAGTTTCAATCCCGTTGATATCTTCGATAATGGCAGAGCTAACCATAGAATTACTTTGCATGACATCATGGTTCATTTTTTCGAAAGGCTTCATAAAAGAAAAGATGATGAACATGTATATAGGAATGGAAATAAGAGAAAGAAGGAAGAGATTAGGGTTTTGTGCCAGTAAGACTCCCCCTACAAGAATCAGAATAGAAACATCCAGAAAAAGAGATAGAATGGTAGAAGCCAAGGCATCTATAATAGAGTTAGCATCTGTGAACCGTGAAATGATTTCTCCTGTACGACGTGTCGCAAAGAAAGACATAGGAAGTTCAAAAATATGGCGAATATAGGATAAAATCACATCAATGCTTAATCTCTGGCTCAGAACGGTTAGGAGATAATCTCTGGAGAAGCTCATGACTTGTTGGAGGATATAGGTTACAACCAGACCAACTGAGATGATTCCTAAAGTTGATTTCATCTGATTTGGGATGTATTCATCTAAGATTCCTTGGAGATAATAAGAACCACCGATATTGATAATCGTGACCAATAAGCTTGAGAGAACAATGTAAGCAATGAGAGATTTTTGTTTGAAAATCAGAGGAAGGAAGCTTAGTAGACCATTCTTTTTATCTTTATGGGGTTGATAGCTGGGTTTGGGAGCTAGAAAAATAGCTACTCCAGTCCATTCAGAGAAAAAGCGTTCTTTTGACATTTTAGTGATTTTTACAGAAGGGTCAGGATCGCCAATAATCAGATAGTCTTTCTTTGTTTGATAGACAACATAGTAATGTTGGAGTTTTCCTTCTTTGTTAACGTGAACGATAAATGGATAGGGGACATCACTCATGTCAAAGAGAGTTTTATCTGCTTGAACAGGTCTTGTTTCAAAGCCCATTTCATCAGCGGCTTTTACAATGCCAAGAGCAGTCGTTCCTTCTTTATTGGTCTTTGCAAGTTCTCTCAAGTGAGCTAGAGAAAAATCTGAACCATAGAATTTAGCAATCGAGGCTAAGGCAGCAACACCGCAGTCTCTAGCATCTATTTGAGGAACAAATGTACGTTTATAAGAAGTCATTGGCAATTCCTTTCATATAGTGGATAGGTCTATTATGACATAAAAACAATTTCATGCTTTATAAAATCTTGAATAGTCATTGAAATGTCCTGAATGGTAAAAAAGTGATTAGAAATTATCTTTTAAAAAAATTTTAGAGGTGGTTTTAAATAAAAAAGCTAATTCAAGACGTTTCGATGACAATTCAAGATTTGGATGAAAAATTTTAAAAAACAATGATATACTAAACTTGTCAAAGTTGCAACAAGACAAAAATTAAAAATAAAAAAGGAGTATTTGTCATGAATACAAAAATGATGTCACAATTTTCTGTTATGGATAATGAAATGCTTGCTCGTGTTGAAGGTGGAGATAAAGTAGGGGCTGGAGAAGTTGTTCAAGCATTAGGAATTTGTACAATAGGAGGTGCAGCTCTGGGGAGTGTTATCCCAGTTGTGGGAACTCTTGCTTAAGGGGATTTTAGGAGCACAGTTTTGTACAGCGGCTTGGGGAGCTTTTAGAGCAAGTTAAACTTTTAGAGATATAGTAGATTGAGAATAGTAGTAAAAGGAGGTGATTTATATGAAATACAGATTATTTCTTATTATTTTCTTGAGTAGTGTTTTGGATATTCTTTTAGGTACATTTTTGAAAATCTCGAATGTATCGATTGGATGGCTTGTTCTCTACAGTGGCTTATTTGAAGCAGGAGTTTTCCTTCTTGCTAATAAAGGTTTGGCGGTAAAAATTAAGGAAGCAGACATTCAAAATCGCTTTAAATTTATTTTTGGAAAAACGCTATGGTTTCAAATTCTTTTGCTCATCTTTTTGATGGTCAAACTGTATCTTGGTTTGGAGGCGAGGCTAATCTTATTCTATGGAAATATTTTAATTGTCTTTAATGCCTTAGTTTATCTTTTGTCTACTAGCCAAATTAATTTAACAAAGAAAGTGTGAAAAGAATGGAACAATCAGTAAATAATTTCATCATTTTACCTGATGAAAAACTAACAACGATAACAGCTGGAGATAAACAACTTGCAGACAGATTTTTAAGTGGAGTAGGTGGTGCGGTTGAGGGGATTTCGCTTTGTGCGCAGACAATCCCTTTCCCAACCCCGCAGATTTATTTAATTTGTGCAGCTGGTGGGGCGGCAGTTTCAGTTTTATGGCCACATTAGAGAAACCTGATTATGCATATATAACACAAAAAAGCATCCAGAATCGGTATGAAACCAAGGATTCTAGATGCTTTTCTCTTTTCACCCATTGGGTGCTGTTTTTACTGGAAAAAAGGGAGTTTCTCCTTTATGATATAAGTTCAAAAAATAAAAACAAAAGGACACTCCAATGCTCAGTATATCAAATAAGTCTATGAAAAACAATACTTTATCACACTTTTCTTTCGATGGTGGAAATCTGATCAATCAAGCTGGTTCTCTGCTTTTCAAATAACTCTTCACAAAGTTGAATCTAAAAGAAATCAGGTCAAAACACCTTGTGACCGATGATAAGCGACGCTATTATCACTATTCGGATATCGATATTGTCATCCAATTTCTTTTAGTGATTATTAACCTGGCTTCTATTTTGGTCACTGTTTACCTCACTAGGAAAATGAGAGTTTGAAGATGATGATTTGGTTAGTCCTAGAACCAATCAACTTATGTATATCGGCTTGACAGGTTTTATGTCTATTATCTATTTGTATAGAGGTATCACAGTAGCAGAATCCTATCAACAACTAATCGCTTATATTGGCGCTATTCTCTGCTCAACCATCATGCTTCTGCTCATTTGGGGTTTGAAGTATTATAAAAAGTAGAGCTTAATGAAGTATAAAAGAAAAGGGTAAGTGTTTTTAATACTTATCCTTTTATAATGAAGTTTTTGCAATTCAAGATGTTTCGATGACCATTTAAGATTTATATGAATTTGTAATCTTAAATAAGGTAAGATAAAGATAACAAATGTAAAGGAGTATTCTTATGAAGAAACAAAATATAAAATCGCTATTACTTGTACCACTTGTATTTGCATCTATTACTGCAGGTCTTGCATATGCAGAAGAACAGCCTACTACTTCATCTATCCAGGCGAATGATAGTTTTCTTGTGGCACCAGATTTGCCATCGGCTAAGAAAAAGGTGGAGCATAAACCTTCTGTTGTAACCCCAGAAGAGTATGAGAAGAATGTTACGGACTTTAAAAAGATAGATATTGAAGCCGTTCGTCAATCTTTTACAGAGGATCAATTGGAACATACTATTTATTTTGGTAGAAAAACTTGCTCTCATTGTCGTCAATTTTCTCCTGAATTGAAAGAATTTAATAACTTGATTGAAAAGAAGTTAGAGTATTATGATTTGGATGGTAAGGATTTTGATGGGGAAGCGAGAGAGTTTCTATTTAAAAAAGTCGGTATTCCAGGAACACCAACAATTTTGTATTTAAAAAATGGACATCCGATATCTGGATGGGTTGGTGGCGGAGCAACTGCACAACAGGTGTATGATTATATGTACTCGAGAAACTCACCTAAGCAAACGGAGACAGTGAAATCTTCTGAGGAAACAGTAACTGAAAGTGTCCGTGATGAGAATACTAGAAGTGACAGCATGAATATTAGTGATAAAGTTGTAAGTGACAGCAAAGGTATGAGTGATGAAAAAAGAACTGAAATGAAAATATCCAATGTTAATCCCAATTCTAATAGTGAAAATAGTGGGAAAGTGAAGAGTACAAACTCAACTTCTGAAGCTAAAACTACTCAATCTGACAATTTAGCAATGTTAGACAATAAGAATCAATTGGAAACTCCTAAACCTATTTTTGATGTTGCTCAAGAAAATAAAACTCCTTCAACTGATGTTAAGGGGACTGATTATGTAAGCAAATCTATTACTTCGAATGAAAAATTATTACCGAAAACAGGAGAGGAAGAAAGTTACCAACTGCTTCGGCTGGCTGTCGCGTTTTTTATGACTTCTGTAATGATTAAAGTGAAACAAAAAATTCATAAATAAAAATAGATGGTAAACAGGTGCAATGATACTATTTGTTTGTAATAATATATGGCTAGAATTTGCCTGTAGATAAGAATGAGAAGATAGGTGTATTTATTTTATATATAAAAGATTATAATTGTATATGAAATGAATGGTAAAAGGTAAAGTATTTCTGAAATGCTTTCTTTTTCGACTATTTTAACGCCTCAAGATGTTTTGATGACTATTTATGATTTGGATGGAAAATTTCAAAAAATAGTAGTATACTAACATTGTTAAGGTTGCAACAGGACAAAAATTAAACATAAAAAAGGAGATATTCGTCATGGATACAAAAATGATGTCACAATTTGCAGTTATGGATAATGAAATGCTTGCTCGTATAGAGGGTGGGGATGTATCTGATATTTATAGAGGGTACGCTAATCAGGTAAGTCCATTCGGTTCTTACCCTCCTATATTAAAAAATTCAGGTCCTTTTCCAGTAAGTGGTTACTGCCCGCGCGGTTATCATGACCGTGGTTATATAGGAGCAGGTTTTCATTTATGTGGAATATAGGCTGAAATACAAGAAATGAGGAAGAATTTCTATGAAAAAGTATCAGCTTGTCTTCAAAATAAGTGCAGTCTTGTCTTACCTATTTTTCGTATTTGGTCTTTCTCGGCTGACGCTTATTGTTCAAAATTATTGGCAATTTTCTTCCCAGATTGGCAATTTCGTCTGGATTCAAAATTTCTTGAGTTTGCTATTTAGCGGAGTCATGATTTGGATTCTGGTTAAGACAGGGCACGGCTATCTCTTTCGCATTCCAAGAAAAAAATGGCTTTGGTATTCGATTTTGACAGTATTAGTGCTAGTGCTCCAGATCTCTTTTAACGTTCAGACAGCTAAACATGTTCAGTCAACTGCTGAAGGTTGGGCTGTATTGATCGGTTATAGTGGGACCAACTTTGCTGAGCTAGGTATCTATATAACTTTGTTCTTTCTGACTCCACTTATGGAAGAGCTAATCTATAGAGGATTACTGCAACACGCCTTTTTTAAGCATTCGAGATTTGGCCTTGATTTGCTTCTTCCGTCAATTTTATTTGCTCTTCCTCATTTTTCAAGCCTGCCTAGTTTGTTAGATATCTTCATCTTTGCAACATCTGGCATCATCTTTGCTAGTTTGACCCGCCATACCAAGAGCATTTATCCTTCCTATGCGGTGCATGTGATCAATAATATTGTAGCGACCTTCCCGTTTTTGCTCACTTTTCTACATAGGGTCTTGGGGTAAAAAAACCAAAAGGCTTGCTTTTTAGCCATAAAGGAGGTTATCATGTATAAACACTTATTTTTCCTAAACTCAAAAACCTTAGTCGGTTGACACCCTATATTCTAGTCTTGGCTTCTGACACCATTGCCTTTAATGTTTTTGTGCTAACCTTTGTGTCTGCGGTGATCTTTAATTTCCTGAATCCCCTGCTAGCTTTGATAACTATGTTCTTAGGTGCTGGTTATGTTGTCGGATTTTGGTTACTAAAATGGTTTGTTTTGGAAAGACTAGAGTTAAAGGATGACTTGTAGGGAAGTTTGTTGAGGAGGATAATTTTATGGAGTTTTTTGATAAATTTCATGCCTTGTGTTTTGGACTTTTAGTACTACTAATCGTCATTACAGTTCCTTATACGATTAACCATGGGGATTTTTTTCAAAATGAATTTGCACTGATTATTGTAAGTCTTCTTGTAACCTCGATGAGTGTTGCTTATGCTAGAAAGTTTGAAATGATTTCTTTTGGGATGTTAAGCAAGAAAGAACTTTTACTTTTCATTGCAATCTTTCTTCTAAGTGTGCTTGAGACGCTGGTTTATATTCATTTCTTCGCTGTTTCTTCTGGCGCAGGAGTTCAACACTTGGCGGAAGTCAGCAGAGGAGTTTCTCTGTCTTTGATTTTGACTTCCTCAGTTTTTGGCCCCATCCAGGAGGAACTCATTTTCAGAGGACTTCTTCAAGGTGCGGTTTTTGACAATTCTTGGTTAGGGCTTGTGCTAACTTCCTCTCTCTTTTCTTTTATGCATGGTCCTTCTAATGTCCCTTCGTTTATTTTTTATCTACTTGGGGGCTTGTTACTGGGATTTGCTTATAAAAAGAGCCAAAACCTATGGGTTTCTACTCTAGTTCACATGTTTTACAATGCTTGGCCACTCTTATATTATTTATAAAAATCATGAAAGGTAAGCAGAAGACGGTGCTTGCCTTTTTCTTTCTATAATGATACCCAAGCCAATCCAGAGGCTTTTCTTTGAGAATCGGGTGTGGAGCGGTTGACGAATAGGCCAAAAACTAGTAGAATAGTAAGGAAACTTTATACGGAGGAAAGAAATGGATTTGGGTGATAATGAGCTAACACTGACTCCCATACCTGGGAAAAGTGGCAAGGCTTATATGGGTAGCTATCCTGATGGGAAGCGCATCTTTGTAAAAATGAACACCTCTCCAATCCTACCTGGTCTAGCTAGAGAACAAATTGCTCCACAATTATTATGGAGTCGCCGTTTGGCAGATGGGCGTGATATGTGTGCTCAAGAATGGTTGACAGGCAAGATATTGACCCCCTATGATATGAATCGTAAACAAATCGTCAATATTTTAACCCGCCTTCATCGCTCACGTCCTTTGATGACACAGTTGAGTCGTTTGGGCTATGCCATGGAAACACCTGTAGATTTACTACAGTCTTGGCAGGAAACGGCTCCAGATGCTTTGCGTAAAAATCATTTTATCAGTGAAGTGATGGCTGATTTACGTCAGACTATTCCAGGATTTAGAGAGGACTATGCGACCATTGTCCATGGAGATGTACGACATAGTAATTGGATTGAGACAGATAGTGGCTTGATTTATTTGGTAGATTGGGATTCGGTTCGCTTGACCGACCGCATGTTTGATGTGGCCCATATGCTCTGCCATTATATTCCAGAACATCAGTGGAAGGAATGGTTGACCTACTACGGTTACAAGTATAATCAAACGGTATTAAGTAAATTGTATTGGTACGGTCAATTGTCTTATTTGAGCCAGATTTCCAAGTATTATATGAACCAAGATTTAGAAAATGTTAATCGGGAGATTCATGGCTTGCGTCACTTCCGAGACAAGTATGGAAAGAGAAGATGAGTTAGAAATCGTAAAGGGGCGACAGAATTACTAGAGGCAAATCCCCAGTATGTGGTCCTCAATCCCTTGGAAGCCAAGGGGAAATGGCGGGACTTGTTTGGCAATGACAATCCCATTCATGTGGAAGTTGGAAGTGGGAAGGGTGCCTTTGTTTCAGGTATGGCAAAGCAGAACCCTGACATCAACTATATCGGGATTGATATTCAAAAGTCTGTTTTAAGCTATGCTTTAGACAAGGTTCTTGAAGTTGGAGTGCCTAACATCAAGCTCTTGTGGGTAGATGGTTCTGACTTGACTGACTACTTTGAAGACGGTGAGATTGATCGCTTGTATCTGAACTTTTCAGATCCATGGCCGAAAAAACGCCATGAAAAGCGTCGTTTGACCTACAAGACCTTCTTGGATACCTTCAAACGTATCTTGCCTGAAAATGGAGAAATTCATTTCAAGACGGATAACCGTGGCTTGTTTGAGTACAGTTTAGTGAGCTTTTCTCAGTATGGCATGAAGCTCAATGGTGTCTGGCTAGACTTACATGCCAGTGATTTTGAAGGCAATGTCATGACAGAATACGAGCAAAAATTCTCCAATAAGGGGCAAGTTATCTACCGAGTTGAGGTAGAATTTTAAGAAATAGCCTGAAATCAGGCTGTATAAGTGCTTTTGCTTTACATAAGTTAGCAAATGTGATATACTAAGAGTAAGAATATGAAAAGTGAGGCGGGGAAATATCTTCGCCTCTTGCTTATGAGGAGGTGGACGCAATCGCAACAATCGTAGAATTAGTCAGAGAAGTTGTAGAACCTGTCATAGAAGCTCCTTTCGAGCTCGTGGATATCGAGTATGGAAAGATTGGCAGTGACATGATTCTCAGTATTTTTGTAGATAAACCTGAAGGAATTACCTTGAACGACACGGCAGACTTGACAGAAATGATCAGTCCTGTCCTAGATACCATCAAGCCAGATCCCTTCCCAGAACAATATTTCCTAGAAATCACCAGTCCAGGTTTGGAACGTCCTTTAAAAACCAAGGATGCCGTTGCTGGAGCAGTTGGGGAATACATCCATGTCGGGCTCTACCAAGCCATCGATAAGCAAAAGGTCTTTGAAGGAACCTTGTTGGCCTTCGAAGAGGACGAGTTGACTATGGAATATATGGACAAGACGCGTAAGAAAACCGTCCAAATTCCATACAGTTTAGTATCAAAAGCACGTTTAGCAGTTAAATTATAGAAAAAGAAAGGATAGCTTTTGAGGATTCAAAAGTGAAGAAAACATGAGTAAAGAAATGCTAGAGGCCTTCCGCATTTTGGAAGAAGACAAGGGAATCAAAAAAGAAGACATCATCGACGCAGTAGTAGAGTCGCTTCGTTCCGCTTATCGCAGACGCTATGGTCAGTCAGACAGCGTAGCTATTGACTTCAACGAAAAAACAGGTAACTTTACAGTTTATACTGTCCGTGAAGTTGTTGATGAAGTATTTGATAGCCGTTTGGAAATCAGCTTGAAAGATGCTCTTGCCATTAATTCAGCTTATGAACTTGGAGACAAAATCAAGTTTGAAGAAGCACCAGCTGAGTTTGGTCGTGTAGCAGCCCAATCTGCCAAACAAACCATCATGGAAAAAATGCGCAAGCAAACACGTGCCATCACTTACAATACTTACAAAGAACATGAGCAAGAAATCATGTCTGGTACAGTAGAACGCTTTGACAACCGCTTTATCTATGTCAACCTTGGTAGCATCGAAGCCCAATTGTCAAAACAAGACCAAATTCCTGGAGAAGTTTTTGCTTCTCATGATCGTATCGAAGTTTATGTTTACAAGGTTGAAGACAACCCTCGTGGTGTGAACGTCTTTGTTAGCCGTAGCCATCCAGAAATGATCAAA
Source organism: Streptococcus bouchesdurhonensis (assembly GCF_948472335.1). Next base: position 79,560 of record NZ_CAOKTW010000002.1, read on the forward strand.
CGTTTGATGGAGCAAGAAATTCCAGAAGTTTATGATGGAACTGTTGAAATCATGAGCGTGGCTCGTGAAGCAGGTGACCGTACGAAGGTTGCTGTTCGTAGCCACAATCCAAACGTGGATGCTATCGGTACAATCGTTGGACGTGGTGGTGCTAATATTAAGAAGATTACTAGCAAATTCCACCCAGCTCGTTACGATGCTAAAAATGACCGCATGGTACCAATCGAAGAAAATATCGATGTTATCGAGTGGGTAGCAGATCCAGCTGAATTTATCTACAATGCCATCGCTCCTGCTGAGGTTGACCAAGTTATCTTTGATGAAAACGACAGCAAACGTGCCTTGGTGGTTGTTCCAGATAACAAGCTTTCTCTTGCCATTGGTCGTCGTGGACAAAACGTGCGCTTGGCGGCTCACTTGACTGGTTACCGTATCGATATCAAGTCTGCTAGCGAATTTGAAGCCATGGAAGACGCTGCTTCAGTAGAGTTGGAAGTAGAAAACGATACTGTAGAAGAATAAAAGCTGCTAGAGGAGGGAAAGATGAAAACAAGAAAAATCCCTTTGCGCAAGTCTGTTGTGTCTAACGAAGTGATTGATAAGCGTGATTTGCTCCGCATTGTCAAGAACAAGGAAGGACAAGTCTTTATTGATCCTACGGGCAAGGCCAATGGCCGCGGCGCTTATATCAAACTAGACAATGCAGAAGCCCTAGAGGCGAAAAAGAAGAAGGTCTTTAACCGCAGCTTTAGCATGGAAGTGGAAGAAAGCTTTTATGACGAGTTGATCGCTTATGTGGATCACAAAGTGAAAAGAAGAGAGTTAGGACTTGAATAAGCAAAAGATAAGTAATCTCTTGGGACTTGCTCAGCGAGCAGGGCGGATTATATCGGGTGAAGAATTGGTGGTCAAGGCCATTCAAGACGGCAAGGCCAAGTTGGTCTTTCTAGCTCATGATGCTGGACCCAATCTGACCAAGAAGATTCAAGATAAAAGTCATTATTATCAAGTGGAAATTGTAACCGTGTTTTCAACACTGGAATTAAGCATAGCAGTCGGGAAATCGAGAAAGGTTTTGGCTGTAACAGATGCTGGATTTACAAAGAAAATGAGGTCTCTTATGGAATAGAAGAGGAGGACATGATTTGTCTAAGAAAAGATTGTACGAAATCGCAAAAGAACTTGGAAAAGAAAGTAAAGAAGTTGTAGCGCGTGCAAAAGAGTTGGGCTTGGATGTGAAAAGCCACTCATCAAGTGTGGAAGAAGCTGTCGCTGCAAAAATTGCTGCCAGCTTTAAGCCTGCAGCTGCTCCGAAAGTAGAAGCAAAACCTGCAGCACCAAAAGTAAGTGCAGAAAAGAAAGCCGAAAAATCTGAGCCAGCTAAACCAGCTGTAGCTAAGGAAGAGGCAAAACCTGCTGAGCCAGTCGCTCCGAAAACAGAAAAAGTAGCAGCTAAACCGCAAAGTCGTAATTTCAAGGCTGAGCGTGAAGCTCGTGCCAAAGAACAGGCAGAACGACGCAAGCAAAATAAGGGCAATAACCGTGACCAACAACAAAACGGAAACCGTCAGAAAAACGACGGTCGCAATGGTGGAAAACAAGGTCAAGGCAACCGCGATAATCGTCGCTTTAATGATCAAGCTAAGAAACAGCAAGGTCAGCAAAATCGAGGAAATGAACGCCGTCAACAAGAGGATAAACGTCCAAATCAAGCGGCTCCACGTGTTGACTTTAAAGCCCGTGCAGCAGCCCTAAAAGCAGAGCAAAATGCTGAATATGCACGTTCAAGTGAGGAACGTTTCAAGCAGTATCAGGCTGCTAAAGAAGCCTTGGCTCAAGCTAACAAACGCAAGGAACCAGAGGAAATCTTTGAAGAAGCGGCTAAGTTAGCTGAACAAGCGCAACAAGAACAGCAAGTTCAAGCAGTGGTTGAACTTGCTCCTGTAGCTAAAGAAGCGCCAGTGGATACACGTCGTAAGAAACAAGCTCGACCAGACAAAAATCGTGACGATTATGATCACGAAGAAGATGGTCCTAGAAAACAACAAAAGAATCGAAGTAGTCAAAATCAAGTGAGAAATCAAAAGAATAGTAACTGGAATAACAACAAAAAGAACAAAAAAGGCAATAACAAGAACAACCGTAATCAGACTCCAAAACCTGTTACAGAGCGTAAATTCCATGAATTGCCAACAGAATTTGAGTATACAGATGGTATGACCGTTGCGGAAATCGCAAAACGTATCAAACGTGAACCAGCTGAAATCGTTAAGAAACTCTTTATGATGGGTGTCATGGCCACACAAAACCAATCCTTGGATGGGGAAACCATCGAACTCCTCATGGTGGATTACGGTATCGAAGCCAAACAAAAGGTTGAAGTGGATAATGCTGACATCGAACGTTTCTTTGTCGAAGATGGTTATCTCAATGAAAATGAATTGGTTGAGCGTCCACCAGTTGTAACTATCATGGGACACGTTGACCACGGTAAAACAACACTCCTAGATACCCTTCGTAATTCTCGTGTTGCGACAGGTGAAGCAGGTGGTATCACTCAGCATATCGGTGCCTACCAAATCGTGGAAAATGGCAAGAAGATTACTTTCCTTGATACACCGGGACACGCGGCCTTTACATCTATGCGTGCGCGTGGTGCTTCTGTTACCGATATTACGATTTTGGTCGTAGCGGCAGATGACGGGGTTATGCCTCAGACTATCGAAGCCATCAACCACTCAAAAGCGGCCAATGTTCCAATCATCGTAGCTATCAACAAGATTGATAAACCAGGTGCTAACCCAGAACGCGTTATCGGTGAATTGGCAGAGCATGGAGTTATGTCAACTGCTTGGGGTGGAGATTCTGAATTTGTTGAAATCTCAGCTAAATTCAACCAAAACATCGAAGAATTGTTGGAAACAGTCCTTCTTGTAGCTGAAATTCAAGAACTCAAGGCAGACCCAACAGTGCGTGCGATCGGTACAGTTATCGAAGCGCGCTTGGATAAAGGAAAAGGTGCGGTCGCAACCCTTCTTGTTCAACAAGGTACCTTGAATGTTCAAGACCCAATCGTTGTCGGAAATACCTTCGGTCGTGTCCGTGCTATGACCAATGACCTTGGTCGTCGTGTTAAGGTAGCAGGTCCATCAACGCCAGTTTCAATCACAGGTTTGAACGAAGCGCCAATGGCGGGTGACCACTTTGCTGTCTACGAAGATGAAAAATCTGCGCGTGCAGCAGGTGAAGAGCGTGCCAAACGTGCCCTCATGAAACAACGTCAAGCTACCCAACGTGTTAGCCTTGAAAACCTCTTTGATACCCTTAAAGCTGGTGAACTCAAGTCTGTTAACGTTATCATTAAGGCTGACGTACAAGGTTCTGTTGAAGCCCTTTCTGCATCACTTCAGAAAATCGATGTGGAAGGTGTCAAAGTGACCATCGTCCACTCAGCGGTCGGTGCTATCAATGAATCTGACGTGACCCTTGCCGAAGCTTCAAATGCCTTTATCGTTGGTTTCAACGTACGCCCTACACCACAAGCTCGTCAACAAGCAGAAGCTGACGATGTGGAAATTCGTCTCCACAGCATTATCTATAAGGTTATCGAAGAGATGGAAGAAGCCATGAAAGGGATGCTTGATCCAGAATTCGAAGAAAAAGTTATCGGTGAAGCAGTTATTCGTGAAACCTTCAAGGTGTCTAAAGTGGGAACTATCGGTGGATTTATGGTTATCAACGGTAAGGTTGCCCGTGACTCTAAAGTCCGTGTTATCCGTGATGGTGTCGTTATCTATGATGGTGAACTCGCAAGCTTGAAACACTATAAAGACGACGTTAAGGAAGTTACAAACGGCCGTGAAGGTGGATTGATGATCGATGGCTACAATGATATCAAGACTGATGATGTGATTGAGGCCTATGTCATGGAAGAAATCAAGAGATAAGATTTTTGCTCCTTTCTTAGGTGGTGAGGGACGCAAGCAAACCGATGGTTTCATTGCTTATTTTTGAGCCTAGGGTCTCAAAAATCCCCTGTGATGGGACTGATAAATCAGTTCCATCACTTTCACCACGGCGAAAGAAGCAGATGACTTCAAATTGAACTTCGTTTCAATTTAAACTGAAAATCAAGAAGTTTAAAATAGCTAGGTCTGCTGGCCTAGCTTTTGGTTCAAAGTAGAGAAAGGAATATCATGGCAAATCATTTCCGTACAGATCGTGTGGGCATGGAAATCAAGCGTGAAGTCAATGAGATTTTGCAAAAGAAAGTCCGTGATCCACGTGTCCAAGGTGTGACCATCACAGATGTTCAGATGCTGGGTGACTTGTCTGTTGCCAAGGTTTATTACACCATTTTGAGTAACCTTGCTTCGGATATCCAAAAAGTCCAAATCGGGCTTGAAAAAGCAACTGGTACCATCAAACGTGAACTTGGTCGCAATTTGAAATTGTACAAAATCCCAGATTTGACCTTCGTCAAAGACGAGTCCATCGAGTATGGAAACAAGATTGACGAGATGCTACGCAATCTGGATAAGAACTAAAGAAGAGGGGCAACCCTCTTTTTTGGTGGAGAAAAAGGCAATAAAACATGATGGGGGAATCTTTCTAGACTTATACTCAATGAAAATCAAAGAGCAAACTAGGAAACTAGCCGCAGGCTGTACTGGAGTAGGGCAAGGTGAAGCTGACGTAGTTTGAATTTGATTTTCGAAGAGTATTAAAAATTATTAAAAAGATTTATAAAATTTAGATAGTGTGATATTATGAGATAAAGATACAAGAGAAAGAGGTATTTATATGGCTGAACAAGACTTAGCTATGCAAGTATTGCAACAAGTGGTGAAACTACCTGTTGTTAAGGTTGATCGTTCGAAGTTTTTAGTGGATAAGTTTTCCAAAGAATTAGATCCACAGGACATTCCTACCTTATTAGAACAAGACCCAACGTCTCTCTTATCTTAAGAAATCTTAGATCGAGTGGCTAATGTCTGTATTAGGGATAATGTTTTATTAGCGAGTGGGACTTCTGTTGTTGCAGGATTACCAGGTGGACTTGCCATGGCAATTACCATACCAGCGAATATAGCTCAATTTTATGCTTTTTCTTTAAAATTAGCTCAAGAACTAGGGTATATTTTATGAGATATGTGAGAAGGAAATATAAAAGAGAATGATGAAATACAAATGTAATAGGTACATATATGTGGTATACTAGTTATAGTAGATTTTAATTGCTTATATCGAGTGAATTCTCATATTAGTGAGGAATTTTTAAATGGAATTACAATTTAATTTAGAACTAGTAGAAACCTATAAAAGTAATAGTCAGAAGGCACGTATCTTAATGGAGGATTGGGTTTATCGTCAGTCTTATTGCCCTAATTGTGGGAAAAATCCTTTAAATCATTTTGAAAATAATAGACCTGTAGCAGATTTTTACTGTAATCATTGTAGTGAGGAGTTTGAACTAAAGAGCAAAAAAGGAAATTTTTCATCAACAATCAATGATGGTGCTTATGCAACGATGATGGAGCGTGTGCAGGTAGATAATAATTCTAATTTCTTTTTTAACTTATACAAAAAATTTTGAGGTAAATAATTTTCTTGTCCTTCCGAAGCAATTTGTTACACCGAAATCAATTATTCAAAGGAAGCCACTTGCGCCAACTGCTAGACGAGCAGGTTGGATTGGTTGTAACATTGATTTATCACAAGTACTTTCTAAAGGAAGAATATTTTTTGTGAAAAATGGACAAGTTAGAGATCCAGAAAAAGTTACAAAAGAATTTAAGCAAAGTTTATTTTTAAGGAAGAACTCTCTTTCAGTAAGAGGTTGGACAATAGAAATTCTAAATTGTATAGATAAGATAGAGGGTTCAGAATTTACCCTTGAAGATATGTATCGTTTTGAAAGTGACCTAAAAAATATCTTTGTTAAGAACAATCATATCAAAGAAAAGATTAGGCAACAGCTTCAAATATTAAGAGACAAAGAAATAATAGAATTTAAAGGTAGAGGAAAGTATCGGAAATTATGAAAACTTATGTGTAATGGTTTATACTTTATCAGACCCTGATTGTGTGAGGTGGTTGTCTGAAAATATGGAGTTTGGTGATGAGAAACAACTTTTTTTATTGAATAAAAAATATAGCTGGGAATATGGAGATGAATTACCAGAGTGGTTGGAAAGCCCAAAACTATATAGATTATTGCTAATAAGTGAATGATTGGAAAGCAATTTAAAACTGAAAAAGTATACAGTAGAAATTACAGAAACTTTATCACGTTTAGTAAGTATAGAGGCTGAAAATCCAGATGAAGCCGAACGACTTGTAAGAGAAAAGTATAAGAGTTGTGAAATTGTTCTTGATTCAGATGATTTTCAGAACTATGACACTAGCATATATGATTAGATAGATGTTTTTATTTTGTCACACAAAAAAGAGGCTCGCACCTCTTTTTTAGTTTCAGATAAATTAATCAATTTTTTTAATAAATTTAGCAATTTCTTTTACAATCTCAGTAACCAAAGCATTTCCCATAAAAAACATTCTCATTTTATCAGATACCTCTACAATAGATCCATCTGACAATTTCTTTTTAGCTGTCCAATCATCTGGGAAATCCTGAAGGCGTTCAGCTTCAATGGGTGTAATTAATCTATATTTATTGTTTACAAATAATAAATGTGTGGAACGATTAACTGTTCCTTCGGATGTAAGCATTGTTCGTCCTGGAAGGTTTAAATCATCATAAGGGGACATTCCTCCTTCTGAATAGATGTATTGATGTCCGTCAGAGGATGTTCGTTCAATTTTCTTAGGTCCTCTAAGATATTGAAATTTTTCCAATTTTGACTGATCAGTTAAAAAATATTTTTCAGGTACTTCAGACTCATCTTGAAGAATTTCTCCTAGAGTGATAGGATTGCCATTGTAATTAGGTTCTGTATCAATAGAATAGTATTTTCCATGTCTCATAATTCCTGTATTCCAAACAGTACCAGTAAAAGTATCTGAAACTTCAACTATATCATTTGGTAACTCATAAAACACATGACGATTTTTAACTGCTATAGGTTTAATAGGAAATTGTTTTGCAAATAGACCTTGATTGAAAATATAGTCATCATACCTATTCTCTTCAAAGATTTCTTCATTTTTTTCGTAAAGATTGTCATTTTTTTGGGCAAAGACTGTATCATTTCGATATACGAAAAAGAATACACGACGTCTTCGTTGGCTTCTTCCATACTCAGCAGCATTAATAACTCTCCACTCTACAGAATATCCAAGGTTATTAAAAGCTGTTAGCATGATTGCAAAATCACGTCCTCTCTGTTTTGAGGGCGCTTTTAAAAGCCTATCCACGTTTCCAGAATTAAGTATTTGGGTTTAATGATTTCAGTTGCTCTAATGATTTCCCAAAATAAAACTCCTTTTTTCCTTCAATACCTTTTTCATCTTTCTTGCTACGCGCAACAGAGTAATCTTGGCAAGGAAAACCACCGACAATCATATCGGCATCCATTTTGGAAAATTGTTCGTCTGTTACATCAGAGATACTAATATTGATGTTTTCGCTATTGGGGAAGTGATAATCATAGACCTCAAATGCGTCTTGAGATTTACGAGATGGTTCCCATTGGTTTGCCCATTTTGTTTTAAAGAGTTGCTTATCGGCATTTTCTAATCCTATCCGAAAACCGCCAACTCCAGCAAATAGTTCGAGAACTTTCATCTTTTCTCCTTCATTTTTTTACAGTTTAATCCATTATATACTATTTTCAATGATTGATCAAGTATTAATGTTTGCTTTAGTTTAATTTGATATAATATAAAAGATAGGAGAAGAAAATGGATCAAAACTTATTTAACTATAACGATGAAGATATCGATAGTGTTATTGAATATTCTCATAAACTATTAAATAGAAAATTTTCCGATGTTATGGAGGAGTATAATCGTTCGCTTTATAAATCATATGACGATTATAATGATAGAGTAGTCTCTGAGGTACAAGATAAAGCAATTAGTATGAAGTCAAAAGGGCAGTATGGGAATTATATTGAAAAATATTTCTATGGTTATCAGCCAAATAGTGACTCGGAAGCTGACTTTGAAAAAATAGGTGTAGAATTAAAAGTTACTCCTTTTAAGATAAACAAAAATGGGACACTTAGTGCAAAAGAACGACTTGTATTAACAATACTAAACTATATGGAGGAAAATTTAGAGGATTTTTACTCCACTCATTTATGGAAAAAATGTGCAAAGATTTTGTTATTGTTTTACAATGGCTTAATTCCCAATCAAACAATGAAGGACTATGTCATTGAAAAAATATTTTTATATGAATGGTTTGAGGAGGATATGGCAGTCATCCTTGAAGACTATCAGAAGATTACAGACAAAATCAAAAATGGAAAGGCACATGAATTATCAGAATCAGATGGAAACTATTTATCAACTTGTACAAAAGGTGCAGGTAAAGGAAAGGATTTAAGACAGCAACCATTTAGTCATGAATTAGCAAAACAAAGAGCTTGGGAATTAAAATCAAGTTATATGACCTATCTGATTAATCATAAAATCTTTAACCAATCAGATCAAGAAAGTGTTTTGGCTAATTTTAGGGGTGAAAAAAAGTCATTTACTGAGGTTATTGCAGAGAAGATTCTTTCCTACAAAGGTTTCTCTGAACAAAAGTTATATGATAGATTTGAAGTGAATCCCAAGGCAAAAGGTAAGAATAGTACTCTGATTAGAAAAATTTTAGGCTTGACAGGGGATTTGGATAAGACCAAAGAATTTCAAAAAGCAAACATGAATTTGAGAGTTATTCGAGTAGATAAGAATAATTTACCTAAGGAAGACTCTCCATTTAAAACTTATTGTTTTAAAGAATTAGCAGAAACAGATAGTTGGGAATCATCACATGTTTATAATGAAATTTATAATAAACGATTCCTTTTCGTTATTTTTAAGGAAATTGAACCTAAGCTATTTGTATTAGATTCTATCAAATTTTGGGGATTTCAGGATAGACAATTAGAAGAAATCCAAAGAGTGTGGCAGGAAACTAGACAAATTATTTCTGACGGAGTTAAATTAACTCAAAATGGTAATAAAGTTTCAACTAATTTCCCTCAAAGTAAGATAAATAGAATTCTATTTACGAAATTACATGCTACCAATGCTTACTATGAAATTGAAAAAGGAAAATTTGTTGGGAAAGGCTCATTATCTGATACAGATGAACTTCCAGATGGACGTAGGATTACAAAACACTCCTTTTGGATGCCTAAGAAGTTTATAAAAGAAATATTAGATGGGAATTGGGATTGATAGTATTTATAATCAATTTGTGATAAACAAAAAAAGAGGCTCGCACCTCTTTTTCTTATTGCTTTTTATGATTTAATACAGCATTGAGTACAATGGCGAGTAGGCTAGCTACGACGATTCCGTTTGAGAAGAACATTTGGAAGGCTGTCGGCATGCTGACAAAGAGATTACTGTTGTTGAGTCCGACACCTGCAGCGATGGATACAGCTGCGATAAGGAAGTTATGTTCATTGTTAGCAAAGTCAACACGGGCGAGGATTTGCATTCCTTGAATGGATACAAAACCAAACATCACCAGCATGGCACCACCGAGGACAGGGCTCGGAATGATTTGGGCAAGGGCGCCAAACTTAGGAAGGAGTCCAAGGAGAACCAGGAAACCAGCTGCGTAGTAGATTGGCAGGCGAGTCTTGATACCTGATAATTTAACCAAACCAACGTTTTGTGAAAATCCGGTGTAAGGGAAGGTGTTAAAGATTCCTCCGAGAAGTACGGCCAAACCTTCTGCGCGGTAACCGTTGCGCAGGCGCGTGCTGTCGATTGGATCTTTCGTGATATCAGACAAGGCTAGGTAAACACCAGTCGACTCAACCATAGACACCGTTGCGATGATACACATCATGACAATAGATGAGATTTCAAAGGTTGGCATCCCAAAGTAGAGTGGAGTTGGGACATGGACAAGTGGTGCTGACGCAACAGGAGAGAAGTCCACCAAACCCATGCTAGCAGCAATGGCGGTTCCAACAACCAGACCAATCAAAATAGAGATAGACTTGATAAATCCTTTGGTAAAGATGTTGATCAAGAGGATAATCAGAACAGTAATAGCTGCAAGCAAGAGACTTTGACCAGTTGGTTCTGGAACGTTATTTCCCATATTTCCAATAGCGACAGGGATCAAGGTTAAACCAATCGTGGTAATAACAGATCCTGTTACGATAGATGGGAAGAGATTGGCTACTTTTGAGAAGATACCTGAAACAAGAACCACGTAAATCCCTGATGCGATAAGGGCACCAAACATAGCGCCACTACCATGGCTTTGCCCAATCATAATCAAGGGAGCTACCGACTGGAAGGCAACCCCAAGAACGACTGGTAGCCCAATCCCAAAGTATTTGTTGAGTTGGAGTTGGAGGAAGGTTGCCACACCACACATGAAGATATCTGTGGAAATCAGGTAGGTCAACTGCTCAGTTGAATAGCCAAGGGCTGTCGCAATCATGATGGGAACCAGGATAGATCCTGAGTACATGGCTAGTAAGTGCTGCAAGCCAAGAACGGCTGCTTGCGAGTGTTTTTCTTGAGTTTGCATTAGAGATCTGCCTCCTTAAATACGACCTGACCATTTTCAAAACGATCCAAACGAGCGAGTGATAGAACAGGGTAGCCTGCTTTTTCAAGCAAATCACGGCCATCTTGGAAGGATTTTTCAATCACAATACCGATAGCTTCGACTGTGGCACCAGCTTGTTCGATGATTTGAATCAAGCCTTTGGCAGCTTGGCCATTAGCAAGGAAATCGTCGATAATCAAGACCTTGTCCTCTGGTGAGAGGAATTTTCCAGCGATAGAAACGGTGCTGGTTACCTGCTTGGTAAAGGAGTAAACTTGGGCAGTTAAGATGCCTTCATTCATAGTGATGTTTTTAGCTTTTTTAGCGAAAATCATGGGAACGTTTAAGGCTTCAGCTGTAAAAACGGCTGGGGCAATACCCGACGCTTCAATGGTTACGACTTTGGTAATGCCAGCAGAAGCAAATTTTTCCGCAAAAACCTTACCGATTTCTCTCATCAAGCTAAAGTCAACTTGGTGGGTTAAAAAGGAATCTACCTTGAGGATGTTATCACCCAAGATATGCCCATCCTTGAGGATGCGCTCTTCTAATAATTTCATAAGACCTCCTAAAGTCTAAAAGCCAATCCATTTGCTTGTTTATAGTTTCTAGCAAGAAATAGAAAAAGGACTTACTTAATCTCTAAGTAAGTCCCCAAAATAGGCATGGCAAAAACGACCATACCTCACTTCTGACTTACTTATTGTTAGGTGTTCGGCACCTTGTAGAAACGTCGTGCCAATTCACGACATAAACAAGTAAAATGATATTCAATTTTAAATAGGCTTGAGCCAATGTTTTTATTTTACACTAAATCACTTTAGAAATCAACTGTTTTGTTAGTGTTTTGGTTTAAAAAACGAACAAATATAATAAAAATGGAGAAAAATCAACTTATTGGCTAACATTTATACTCAATGAAAATCAAAGAGCAAACTAGGAAGCTAGCCGCAGGCTGTACTTGAGTACGGTAAGGCGACGCTGACGTGGTTTGAATTTGATTTTCGAAGAGTATTAGAAGATTTTTTCATCATAAAAGACATATTATCAAGATTTTTCAAGACCTGACAATATGCCTTTTTCTGATTTGAAATATTTTTTGCTAAACCTTTATTATTCTACTCGCTAAATCTTAAAAAATAACCATCTGGATCCAAAATCGCAAATTCATGGGGATATATAAAGTTATCTCCTACTCGAAATTCTCTTTTTGTCAGGGGACGATGGATAGGATAGTCAGCTTCCATCACTTTTTGATAAAGTTGTGGGACATCCTTTATACCAAAGGATAGATTGACACCTTTTCCAAAAGGGTAGGTAAGGTTAGCCAGTTCCTCCGGGTTCCTTCCTCTAGCATTAGCTGGCAGTCTTCAAGCGAGAGGAAGAGAAATTTCTCCTCGGGACGCTCGTATTCGACAGAGAATCCTAGCAGGTCGCAGTAGAAGTGACGTGATTTTTCGATGTCAGATACTACAAATTCAGGAATGACAGCTTGATAGTCCATTCGTTTTCTCCTTAGAGTTCAATCTCCATGACAATGGGTGTGTGGTCTTGACGAGCACCTGAGTCAATCATATCAGATTTAGTGACCTTGTCTGCGAGACGGTTACTTGTGAGCCAGTAGTCGATTCTCCAGCCTGTATTGTTGATTTTAGAAGTCTTGCTGCGCTGTGCCCACCAAGTGTAGCGTTCTGGAACATCACCGTGAACGTGGCGGAAGGTATCCGTAAATCCAGTTGCTAAAAGGTTGGTAAATCCAGCACGTTCCTCGTCGGTAAATCCAGGTGAACGGCGGTTGCTAGCAGGATTTGCAAGGTCAATCTCATTGTGGGCCACGTTGTAGTCACCTATTGCAAGGACTGGTTTTTCTTTGTCTAGTTCAGCCAAGTATTCAGCATATTTGACATCCCAGACTTGACGTTCTTCCAAGCGTTTGAGACCATCGCCAGCGTTTGGAGTGTAAACTTGGGTCACGAAAAATTCATCAAATTCTAGAGTGATGATACGACCTTCCAAGTCCATGGTAGAAGGGGCACCGATTTCTGGGAAAGTGACAGTGGGTGTGAGTTCTTTCTTATAAAGGAACATGGTTCCAGCATAGCCTTTACGGGCAGGTTCTTGGGAAGAGCGCCACGTGTTTTCGTAGCCTGGGAAGAGTTCTTCTAAAATTTCCACGTGTTTCTTTGTAGGCCCTTTGGCAGAAAGCTTGGTTTCTTGGATAGCGATGATATCAGCATTTTCAGCGACCAAAGTTTGTAAGACTTCTTGGGACAATTTGGCACGAGCTGAGTCACTAGTTAGGGCAGCATTGAGGGAATCAATATTCCATGAGATAAGTTTCATAAAGTTACCTTTTTCGTTCAGATTATAGATTTTATTATACCAAAAAAAGGTCTATTTCCCCAACGTATGGTTTGAAAAATTACTCTTTAGACTTTATCCTGAGAAAATAAAAATTTCCTAAACTATTTAGAAAAAAATCTAAATAGCTCTTGTGTTTAGAATAGAAAGGTATATAATGTTATTTAGAAAAATATCTAAATAGAAAGTGAAGTTACATATATGTCAAATAAGAGAACAATCCTTCTTTTTGTGGTCTTGGCTTATGCCCTTGCTTGGATAATATGGTTGGCACTATGGATAGGTGGTGTTGGTCTAAATTCTCCATGGAGTCAACTTGCTAGTATTGTAGCCATGTGGATGCCTGCGCTTGCAGTCTTTCTCTTAGGGAAAATCACGAATCAACCTAGTGGAATCAAATCTAAATTAGTCGTGAATCTCAAGAGGAACTGGCGCTTTTACTTACTAGCTATCTGGTTCCCAGCAGTTATCAGTTTTTTAGGAGCAGGACTTTATTTTCTTCTATTCCCTAGCAATTTCAGCCTTGGTTTTGAATCTATTCAAGCTATTTTACAAGAAAAAGGAGTCCTTCAATCACCGTTCCCCTTATCTTTCTTGGCCTTGATTCAAATCCTAGCTAGTTTGACCTACGCTCCTTTTCTTAATAGTTTCTTTGCATTGGGAGAGGAAATTGGTTGGCGTGGCTATCTTTACCCAGCTCTAAGAGGACGCTTTTCAATAGTCCAGACTCATGTCTTGCTTGGTCTCATTTGGAGTCTTTGGCATCTACCAATCAATTTGCAAGGCTATAATTATGGACTATCTTATTTTTCTTATCCCGTTTTGGGAGTTGTTGCTATGTTTCTATTTTGTTTTAGCCTAGGAATATTGTTGAGCTGGTTGTTTGAAAAGACAGGTTCTATCTGGGCTTCTGCCCTATTTCATGGGGCAATCAATGCAACTGCTTAGTATTGGGTTACTCTTTCAATTACCAGGAGAAAAAGTTTCAAGCCTCTTGATTTTAGGCCCATCACCGACAGGAATACTATCAGTTCTACCTTGCTTAGTCCTAGCCCTACTAATATTACAGAGGGAAAGGAGTCATTATGAGTTTTGCAAATAGCTTTAAAGCCTTATCTCATCCAGTTAGGAGAGAGATTTTGAATTTACTCAAAACAGGTAGATTACCTGCAGGAGAAATTGCCAGTCAATTTGAGTTGACTAGTGCAACTATTTCACACCATCTTACGATTTTGAAAGCAGCGGATTTGATTCATGAAATGAAAGAAAAAAACTTTATTTATTATGAGTTAAATACATCGGTTTTAGAGGATATAATGGTTTGGTTAGCAGATCTGAAAGGAGATCATTTTGATGAAGATAAAAATCAATAAGAAATTGGTATTATTTACGAGCATTCTCATCCTACTACCTTCCCTTGTAGGTTGTGTTTTCTGGAATCAATTACCAGAGGAGATACCCACTCATTTTAATCTACTGGGTCAAGCAGATGGCTACAATCATAAAATGTCTGCTATCTTTGGATTACCGACTCTCATGCTTTTGATGCATTGGGTGCTTCTATTTTTAATGATTAAGGATCCTAAATCTAGCAATATCAGTTCAAAAATACAAGTTTTGATTTACTGGATTATTCCTTTTATATCTTGTCTATTAATGATTTCTATCTTCGGAGAATCTTTGGGTTATTCTATGATGAGTGGGCTACTAGCTCAGATTTTTATGGGAGTCGTGATGATCGTAATTGGAAATTATCTACCAAAAACACACCGAAATTATATAATCGGTATTCGACTTCCGTGGACCTTGGAGAGTGATAAAAACTGGAGAAAAACACATCGATTAGCTGGAAAAATTTGGGTATTAGGAGGATTGTTATTGTTTCTAAATTCCTTTGTGCAACTATATGTTTACTGGGTATTCTTCTTGACACTTTTCTTTGTAGTGATAATTCCTAGTGTCTATTCTTATCAATTATCAAAACTAGAATCTTGAAACAGGTATTTGAGTCATTAGTTAGAGAAGTTGGTCTGATAAGTCTATTTCCCCAACGTATGGTTTGAAAAATCATCCTCTTTTGTTTATAATTAAGAATGATTTTATGAAAGGGAGTGAAAATACATGAAATTCTACTCTTATGACTATGTACTCAGCCAAATCGGTCAGCAAAATGGTATCATGGTTGGCTTTGGGATTGTGCTCCTAGCTATCACAGGATTTTTTGCCTTCAAGGCGTATCGTGATAAAAAAGGTGACTAGATTTTGTGAATTGGTCATGATTTTTGTCTTGACTTTGATGGCCATGCTTTTGGTGACAATCTCAAAATATCAGACCAATTAAGCCTCTAACAACCAATTTCAAACTTCATTTCATAGAGGTTGTTTCTAAAGACTTGGGAGTGGATAAATCAGAAGTTTACGTCAATACTTCTGCAGTTACTGATGGAGAACTTGTCAAGGTCGGTTCAGATTTCTACCACGCCATGAACGAGAGCGAATTAGATAAGTATCTTTTAAAGAAATTAGAATTGCATCAAACAGACGTTATTGAATTGGTGAAGGTAAACAAGTGACACTCAACTGTATGGAAATTGTAATCGAACTGGCCTTGGGGCTCTTCTCACTTGTTTTGTTATCAATGTGACAGGAAAGGGGAACTTAGCACCTAACTCTGCGACAGATTAAATTCAGAATTATGTTCTCTGTGCTATCATTGGTGGGGTGATTTACAATAGTTCTATCAGCATTTTGCAGTACGAGGTGATTTTACTGATGTGGACTATTTTGGTTTTGACCCTCAAGTGGCTTCATAATATTCGTTTTGTGAAATGTTTGATTGATGGTAAGCCAACTCTCCTCATCAAACATGAGAAGATTGACCTAGAAGCCTGTCGTTCGGTTGATTTGTTTGGGGTGGATGTAACCCTCAAACTTCGTAGCCAAGGGATTTTCCAGATGAAGCAAGTTGAACGAGCTGTGCAGGAGCAAAATGACCAACTCATCGTGGTCCAAATGGGAGATGAAAATCCTAAGTATCTAATTGTGACTGATGGTGTTATCCAAGTAGAAGTCTTGGAATCGCTTGGCTGTAGCGAAGAGTGGTTGATTGATAATCTCGGCAAACAAGGGCATGACAATGTAGCCAATATCTTTATCGCTGAGTATGACAAAGGTGACGTTACAGTTGTAACCTATGAATAAGAAAAACCTGGGGTCGGAGTCTCAGGTTTCCATTTGGAACTAGAAAGGAATTTTATGTCCATTATTCAAAAACTCTGGTGGTTTTTTAAGCTAGAAAAACGCCGTTATCTAGTCGGAATTGTGGCCTTGGTCTTGGTTTCTGTCCTTAACCTCATTCCCCCAATGGTCATGGGGCGGATCATTGATGCTATCACATCGGGGCAATTAATTCAGAATGAACTACTTATTTACCTATTTTACTTGCTTCTTGCGGCCTTTGGTATGTACTATCTGCGCTATGTTTGGCGTATGTATATTCTTGGGACATCCTACCGTCTGGGGCAGATTATGAGGTCTCGCTTGTTTGAGCATTTTACAAAGATGTCTCCAGCCTTTTATCAAACCTATCGGACGGGGGACTTGATGGCACACGCAACCAATGATATCAATTCTTTGACGAGTCTTGCAGGTGGTGGTGTTATATCTGCGGTGGATGCCTCTATTACAGCTTTAGTGACTTTGCTGACCATGCTCTTTAGCATTTCCTGGCAGATGACTCTAGTTGCAATTTTACCCCTGCCTTTTATGGCATATGCGACCAGTCGTTTGGGAAGAAAGACTCATAAGGTCTTTGGAGAGTCACAGGATGCCTTTTCTGAACTCAATAACAAGGTTCAGGAGTCTGTATCAGGTATCAAAGTGACCAAGTCTTTTGGTTATCAGGCAGATGAGCTGGAGTCCTTTCAGGCAGTCAATGAATTAACCTTCCAAAAGAATCTCCAAACCATGAAATACGATAGACTCTTTGACCCAATGGTTTTCTTGTTTGTTGGATTATCCTATGTTTTAACACTCTTAGTCGGCTCTTTGATGGTTCGGGAGGGGCAGATTACAGTTGGAAATTTGGTCACTTTTATTAGTTATTTGGATATGATGGTCTGGCCTCTCATGGCTATTGGTTTCCTCTTTAATATCACTCAGCGAGGAAAGGTTTCTTACCAGCGGATTGAGAATCTTTTGTCTCAGGAATCATCTGTAAAAGACTCCGAGTTTCCTCTGGATGGTATTGAAAACGGGCGCTTGGAGTATGCTATTGATAACTTTGCTTTTGAAAACGAGGAAACGCTAATGGATATTCACTTTAGTTTGGAAAAAGGGCAAACTCTGGGCTTGGTTGGGCAGACAGGCTCTGGGAAAACATCCTTGATTAAACTCCTCTTGCGTGAGTACGATGTGGATAAGGGAGCTATTTATCTAAATGGTCACGATATTCGCGATTATCGTTTGACAGACCTTCGTAGTCTTATGGGCTACGTCCCTCAGGACCAGTTCCTCTTTGCGACTTCGATTTTAGACAATATTCGCTTTGGCAATCCTAACTTGCCCATTTCAGCGGTCGAGGAAGCGACTAAGCTAGCTCAAGTTTACCAAGACATTGTAGCCATGTCACAGGGATTTGATACGTTGATTGGTGAAAAGGGAGTCAGTCTTTCTGGTGGGCAAAAGCAGCGTCTGGCTATGAGTCGGGCTATGATTTTAGACCCTGATATCTTGATTTTGGATGATTCTTTGTCGGCCGTGGATGCCAAGACAGAGTATGCGATTATCGACAACCTTAAGGAGACGCGAAAGGACAAGACAACCATTATTACGGCTCATCGCCTCAGTGCAGTTGTCCATGCAGATTTGATTTTAGTCCTGCAAAATGGTCAAATCATCGAACGAGGCAGGCACGAAGACTTGCTAGCTTTGGATGGCTGGTATGCCCAAACCTACCAGTCTCAGCAGCTGGAAATGAAGGGAGAAGAAGATGCAGAATAAACAAGAACAATGGGCTGTATTGAAGCGCTTGATATCTTATCTCAAGCCTTATGGTCTTCTGACCTTTTTGGCACTCAGCTTTCTCCTAGCGACTACGGTCATTAAAAGTGTCATTCCCCTTGTGGCTTCCCACTTTATCGACCAGTATCTCAGCAATCTCAATCAACTCGCTGTGACAGTGTTGCTGGCCTACTATGGTCTCTATATCCTGCAAACTCTGGTTCAGTATGTCGGAAATCTTCTCTTTGTACGGGTGTCTTACAGTATTGTGAGGGATATTCGTCGCGATGCCTTTGCCAATATGGAGAAGCTAGGCATGTCTTATTTTGACAAGACGCCAGCAGGCTCTATCGTCTCTCGTTTGACTAATGATACCGAGACAATCAGTGATATGTTTTCGGGGATTTTATCCAGTTTTATCTCAGCAATTTTTATCTTTTTGACAACCCTTTATACCATGTTGGTGTTGGATTTTCGTTTGACAGCATTAGTCCTGCTCTTTCTCCCTTTGATTTTCCTTTTGGTCAATCTCTATCGTAAAAAATCAGTCAAGATTATCGAGAAAACCAGAAGTCTCTTGTCAGATATCAATAGTAAGCTGGCAGAAAATATCGAAGGAATTAGGATTATCCAGGTCTTTAATCAAGAAAAGCGCCAGCAGGCAGAATTTGATGAGATTAACCAAGAACACTTGGTCTATGCCAACCGCTCTGTAGCCTTTGATGCCCTCTTGTTGCGCCCTGCTATGAGTTTGTTGAAACTCCTAGGTTATACTGTCTTAATGGCCTATTTTGGCTACCGTGGTCTTTCTATCGGGATAACGGTCGGGACTATGTATGCTTTTATCCAGTACATCAATCGTCTCTTTGATCCTCTGATTGAAGTAACGCAAAACTTTTCAACCCTGCAAACGTCTATGGTGTCTGCAGGCCGTGTCTTTGCCTTGATTGACGAGGCAACCTATGAGCCTCTTCAAGAAAATAGTCAGGTTGAGGTTGAAGAAGGCAATATTCGTTTTGAACATGTGTGTTTCTCATATGATGGCAAACATCCTATTCTGGATGATATTTCTTTTTCGGTCAACAAGGGTGAAACCATTGCCTTTGTAGGTCATACAGGTTCGGGGAAATCTTCGATTATCAATGTCCTCATGCGCTTTTATGAATTCAGTCAGGGAGAGTTCTCTTGGATGATGTGGATATCAGGGATTTCAGTCAAGAAGAGCTGAGAAAAAACATCGGTTTGGTCTTACAGGAACCCTTCCTCTATCATGGAACTATTAAGTCCAATATCGCCATGTACCAAGAAATCAGTGATGAGCAGGTTCAGGCTGCGGCAGCCTTTGTGGATGCAGATTCCTTTATTCAAGAACTTCCTCAGGGGTACGACTCCCCTGTTTCCGAGCGTGGTTCGAGCTTCTCTACTGGGCAGCGCCAGCTTCTTGCCTTTGCTAGAACAGTCGCCAGCCAGCCTAAAATCCTGATTTTGGATGAAGCGACAGCCAATATTGACTCTGAAACAGAAAGCTTGGTTCAAGCTTCTCTGGCGAAGATGAGACAGGGCCGAACAACTATTGCTATCGCTCACCGCCTTTCTACTATTCAAGACGCCAACTGCATCTATGTCTTGGATAAGGGACGCATTATCGAGAGTGGAACCCATGAGGAACTCTTGACTCTGGGAGGAACCTATCACAAGATGTATAGTTTGCAGGCAGGGGCCATGGCCTATACTCTTTGAAAATCTCTTTAAACCATGTCAGCTTTATCTGCAATCTCAAAGCTGTACTTTGATTTTCATTGAGTACTAGAAGGAAATCCTTCAAATTACAGATTTCTTTCACCGCCTTTTCCATTTTGTGGTATAATGAAAAATGTTGACAAATAGTATAATAAAAACAAAGGAGAACAGCATGCTGAAATGGGAAGACTTGCCTGTGGAAATGAAATCAAGCGAGGTTGAGTCTTACTACCAGCTTGTCTCTAAAAGGAAGGGTTCGCTGATTTTCAAGCGTTGCTTGGACTGGGTTTTGGCCTTGGGCTTACTGGTTCTGACCTCTCCCATCTTTCTCATCTTGAGCATTTGGATCAAGTTGGATAGCAAGGGGCCAGTGATTTACAAGCAAGAGCGTGTGACCCAGTACAACCGTCGGTTCAAGATTTGGAAGTTCCGTACCATGGTGACGGATGCGGATAAAAAAGGAAGTCTGGTGACTTCTGCTAACGATAGCCGCATTACCAAGGTTGGAAATTTCATCCGACGTGTCCGTTTGGACGAACTGCCTCAGTTGGTCAATGTCCTTAAAGGTGAGATGTCCTTTGTCGGTACACGACCTGAAGTGCCACGTTATACAGAGCAGTATAGCCCTGAAATGATGGCAACCTTGCTCTTGCAAGCAGGGATTACCTCTCCAGCCAGCATCAACTACAAGGATGAGGACACCATCATCAGTCAAATGACGGAGAAAGGTATGTCAGTTGATCAGGCCTATGTGGAGCATGTTCTTCCTGAAAAGATGCGCTATAACCTCGCCTATCTCCGAGAGTTTAGTTTCCTTGGGGACATCAAAATCATGTTTCAAACCGTGTTTGAGGTACTAAAATAAAGTAGTCATAAGAAAATGAGTACAGATAAAAGGAGCAAATCAATGCCAAATTACAATATTCCATTTTCACCGCCTGATATCACAGAAGCAGAAATTGCTGAAGTAGCGGATACCCTGCGTTCTGGTTGGATCACAACAGGTCCTAAAACAAAAGAACTGGAGCGCCGCTTGTCTCTTTACACACAGACACCTAAGACTGTTTGTCTCAACTCTGCGACAGCCGCTCTGGAGTTGATTTTACGCGTTTTGGAAGTGGGACCTGGTGATGAAGTCATCGTTCCAGCCATGACCTATACGGCTTCATGTAGTGTCATTACGCACGTGGGAGCAACCCCTGTCATGGTGGATATCCAAGCAGATACGTTTGAGATGGACTATGACTTGCTTGAGCAAGCTATCACTGAAAAGACTAAGGTGATTATTCCTATTGAGCTTGCGGGGATTGTTTGCGACTATGACCGTTTGTTCCAAGTCGTGGAGAAAAAACGTGACTTCTTTACCGCTTCAAGCAAGTGGCAACAGGCCTTTAACCGTATTGTCATTGTCTCTGATAGTGCCCACGCTTTGGGATCTACTTATAAAGGACAACCTTCTGGTTCTATCGCTGACTTTACTTCCTTCTCATTCCATGCCGTTAAGAACTTTACAACGGCAGAAGGTGGAAGTGCGACTTGGAAGGCCAATCCAGCGATTGACGACGAAGAGATGTACAAGGAATTCCAAATCCTTTCCCTTCACGGGCAAACTAAGGATGCCCTTGCCAAGATGCAACTGGGGTCATGGGAATACGATATCGTCACACCAGCCTACAAGTGCAATATGACTGATATCATGGCATCGCTTGGTTTGGTACAATTGGACCGTTACTCTGGTTTGCTAGAACGTCGTAAGGACATTGTGGACCGCTATGATCGTGGTTTTGCAGGTTCTCGCATCCATCCATTGGCACACAAGACTGATACTGTTGAATCTTCACGCCATCTCTACATTACCCATGTAGAAGGAGCGAGCTTAGAAGAACGCAATCTTATCATCCAAGAATTAGCTAAAGCAGGAATTGCAAGTAACGTCCACTACAAACCGCTTCCGCTCTTGACAGCCTATAAGAATCTTGGATTTGATATGACGAACTATCCTAAGGCCTATGCCTTCTTTGAGAATGAAATTACCCTCCCTCTTCATACTAAATTAAGCGATGAAGAAGTAGACTATATCATTGAGACTTTCAAAATAGTTTCTGAAAAAGTACTAACTTTATCAAAAAAATGACAAACTACAGACAAGCGAAAGTGATCCTGTCCTTAAAAAGTCTAATTGAGTGTAAAAACTGTTGTTTTCAATTGATAATAGTTTACACCTGTAGTTGAGGCTCCTTTCTCCTCAGAGAGAGAATTTTTATAGGATTTTCCTTTCTTGTGGGAGTCCCGTGGTTTGAAATAAGATGTGAGCAATTTGGTGTAGCATTTAGAATCCTTACTAGACATCATTTAGAAAATCTAGTGTCTTGTTCTAGTTTTCAATTCACCCTATTTTTGAAAGACGTGAGTTTCCATGAGTGAGATTGTGGAAACTCGCGTCTTTTTTTGTTTTCAGAATATTGTTCAAAGTTTTGTGCCTGTCTTTCATGTTCTAGTCATTCTTTTGCATGATAGAATTTATAGTATGTTGATATTACAATAATACAAATATCCCATATGTTTAGTGAAGCTTGCTATACATCATTAGATCTCCTGCGAGACAATCTATAAAACACTTGTCTACGATTACCTATATACCCTATTCCAGTATTTTAGAAGCACTGCATCTATTTTTATCGAGGTTAAATCTAGCTTTTATAGAAGGTCTATTTAAGAAATATATTGTAGTGTTTTAGTTTCAATCCGCCATATGAGCGATATTCATGTAAATATCCCTGGCGAATGCTTGTATGACAAGATATTTGTTCTTTCATTTATAATTTACAACATATCAACAAATTTAAATATAGTAAATGGGATATTTTATATTCAAGCTAAGAAAGATAGCATCACTTTTGAATGGAAGGCTAAAGAGCAAACTAGGAAGTTGGCCATAGATAGCTCAAAACCCTGCTTTGAGGTTGTAGATATAGTAAAATGAAATAAGAATAGGACAAATCGATCAGGACAGTCAAATCGATTTCTAACAATGTTTTAGAAGTAGAGGTGTACTATTTTAGTTTCAGTCTACTATAGAACTGACCAAGTCAGTAACCTAGACTTAGGGCAAGGCGGCACTGACCTAGTTTGAAGAGATTTCCGAAGAGTATAAATTTTAATATTTTCTTGTGTTATTCCTTGACAATTCAATTTGGAAAATATATGATAAAGATAATGACAGCGGTGTCATTCTATCTATTTTAAGAAAAGTAATAATCAATTGTTAAAAATAGTAAAAAAAATTGGAGGTTCTGATGAAATATTTTGTTCCTAATGAGGTATTCAGTATTCGTAAATTAAAGGTGGGGACTTGCTCGGTACTATTGGCAATTTCAATTTTGGGAAGCCAAGGTATTTTATCGGATGAAGTTGTTACTAGTTCTTCACCGATGGCTACAAAAGAGTCTTCTAATGCAATTACTAATGATTTAGATAATTCACCAACTGTTAATCAGAATCGTTCTGCTGAAATGATTGCCTCTAATTCAACCACTAATGGTTTAGATAATTCGTTAAGTCTTAATAGTATCAGCTCTAATGGTACTATTCGTTCCAATTCACAATTAGACAACAGAACAGTTGAATCTACAGTAACATCTACTAATGAAAATAAGAGTTATAAGGAAGATGTTATAAGTGACAGAATTATCAAAAAAGAATTTGAAGATACTGCTTTAAGTGTAAAAGATTATGGTGCGGTAGGTGATGGGATTCATGATGATCGACAAGCAATTCAAGATGCAATAGATGCTGCAGCTCAAGGGCTAGGTGGAGGAAATGTATATTTTCCTGAAGGAACTTATTTAGTAAAAGAAATTGTTTTTTTAAAAAGTCATACACACTTAGAATTGAATGAGAAAGCTACAATTCTAAATGGTATAAATATTAAGAATCACCCTTCCATTGTTTTTATGACAGGTTTATTTACGGATGATGGTGCGCAAGTAGAATGGGGCCCAACAGAAGATATTAGTTATTCTGGTGGTACGATTGATATGAACGGTGCTTTGAATGAAGAAGGAACTAAAGCAAAAAATCTACCACTTATAAATTCTTCAGGTGCATTTGCTATTGGGAATTCAAATAACGTAACTATAAAAAATGTAACATTCAAGGATAGTTATCAAGGGCATGCTATTCAAATTGCAGGTTCGAAAAATGTATTAGTTGATAATTCTCGTTTTCTTGGTCAAGCTTTACCCAAAACGATGAAAGATGGGCAAATCATAAGTAAGGAGAGCATTCAGATTGAACCATTAACTAGAAAAGGTTTTCCTTATGCCTTGAATGATGATGGGAAAAAATCTGAAAATGTGACTATTCAAAATTCCTATTTTGGCAAAAGTGATAAATCTGGGGAATTAGTAACAGCAATTGGCACACACTATCAAACATTGTCGACACAGAACCCCTCTAATATTAAAATTTTAAATAATCATTTTGATAACATGATGTATGCAGGTGTACGTTTTACAGGATTCACTGATGTATTAATCAAAGGAAATAGATTTGATAAGAAAGTAAAAGGAGAAAGTGTACATTATAGAGAAAATGGTGCAGCCTTAATAAATGCTTTTAGTTATAAAAATGTAAAAGATGAACTTGATTTAAATAAGAAAGTCGTTATTACTGAAAATATATTTAATATTGCCGATCCTAAAACAAAAGCGATACGAGTTGCAAAAGATAGTGCAGAATATTTAGGAAAAGTATCAGATATTACTGTAACAAAAAATGTAATTAATAATAATTCTAAGGAAACAGAACAACCAAATATTGAATTATTACGAGTTAGTGATAATTTAGTAGTGTCAGAGAATAGTATATTCGGTGGTAAAGAAGGAATTGTTATTGAGGATTCAAAGGGTAAAATAACCGTTTTAAATAACCAATTTTATAATTTATCCATATATATATATCATTCATCAAATCTAATGCAAATGAGAAAGAACCTGTTATACGTGATAGCGATGGTAATTTCAATATTGTAACGGAGAATGGGCTTTACAAAATTGTAACAAATAATTTAAGTGATAAAAACGAAAAAGAAAAAAACAAAGAGGAAAAACAATCTAATTCAAATAATGTAATTGATAGTAACCAGAAGAACGGAGAGTTTAACTCAAGTAAAGATAATAGACAAATGAATGACAAGATCGACAATAAACAAGATAATAAGACAGAAGAAGTAAACTATAAAATAGTTGGAGATGGCAGAGAAACTGAAAATCATATTAATAAATCTAAAGAAATAGTAGATGTAAAACAAAAATTACCAAAGACTGGTTCGAACAAGATTATGGAACTATTCTTAACAGTGACAGGAATTGGTTTACTTTTGACACTAAAAGGGTTGAAGTATTATGGTAAAGATAAATAAAATTTGTTCGATACAAGGAAGTTCCGTAGAAAATGAGGATGCTGTAGGTTCACAAAATCAGTATTTTTGGATTATTGATGGAGCTACAGATTTATATAATTCTAAAGAGGAGATAGGTTATTCAGTCTCAGAAGTTGTACATATTTTATCAGAAAGTTTGTCGGTTAATTGTAAAGAATCAAAAACTCTTAAACAAATATTTGAAACTGCTTTACTTGAGGTTAAAGATGAAATCGGTTTAAACTCATATGAATTAACAGAGTATTATCGCTTACCAACATTTGCTTTTATATTTGCTAAACTTTCAGAAAAAAAGTTGGAGTATATGATGCTAGGTGACTGCGTCATGTTAGTAAACGAAATGGAAATAACTGATCATAGAGTAGATAACTTATTTGAAAAAGGGAAAAATGAGATAAAAGATTCAATTGGTACAAATAGTGTTTTAAATAAAAAAATTATTTTACAAAAAATCAGAAAATTATCTAATCAACCGAGTGGGTACTGGATAGGTTCGTTGGATGAGAGATTTTTAGACCATGCTATTATTAATCAAATAGATGTTACTAGTGAACAAATTGTTTTAATGAGCGATGGCTTTTATGAATTCTATCAAAATAATCAAAATAAAACTTTTGAAGAGTTAATTAAGATGAGATTTAATTCTTCTGCTATTGATCCAATCTATGGAAAGAAGGATGATGCAAGTATTCTAGTTATTGATGTTTGATATATTGTTTAAAATATTAATTGTTACTATTGAACTTTGTTAAGAAGAGGTACCTAAATGTTAAGGTTATATTTAGAAAATGAAATTATAGAATTATCAAATAATTTAGAGACCATTTGGGTATCTGTGCTTGATAAATATGAGAAGTTATTTGAATATTTATCAAATGAAGAACGAGTAGAATTGATTAAAGAAGATTTAATCATAAATGAGTCAGTTCTAAATATTGATAAAAAAGGATTTGAGTTAATTTGTTTACAACATCCTGTTTCATATGACTTAAGAAGAATTATTAGTGTAATAAAAATATCAACTGACATTGAACGTATTGGGGATAGAATTGTTGAAATTTTAAAAAATCTACAGATTATTCAAAATAATGAAAATTTGAAGAAAATTATTTCAGAAATAAAAATACTTCATGAAGTTATCGGACAGCATATGAATAGGGCTATATCTTGTTATAGAGAGGAACAATCTGGATGTTTAGATATGGTTGTTATACAAAAACAGAATGAGATAGAAGAGCTTAGTATAAATATTGAAAAGAAAATAATGAATTACATATTTGAAGATGATGGGAATGTTTCTGAAGTAATTGGTGCTTTAGATATTATTCATCACCTTGATAAAATTGCTCATACTACGCAAGCAATTTATAAATGGATAATGTATAGAAAATATGGGAACATAAATTAGAAAGAAAAATATATGAAAACAATTATTGATAATTTTGTTGATAGAGTAATTGAATACGGAATGTATAATGAAATTGACAAAATATATGTGAAAAATAGAGTATTAGCGTTAATAGGTGAGGAGGGAACTGATCGCATTTCCGATGAAAATGACCTGAAACAAATAAAAGATTACTTAGTGGAAATCGCCTTAAAAAACGGTAAAATTAAAGATTTAATCGAGGAAAAGGAATGTTTAGGAGCAGAGTTAATGAATTTCATAGTTCCTTTACCTAGTCGATTAAATGATATTTTTTGGAGTTCATATGATATATCACCTCAAGAAGCAGTTGAAGAGTTTTATAAGTTAAGTAAAGATAGTGATTATATTAAAACTTCTGCTATTGCTAAGAATATTGAGTTTAGAGCATCAACTAAATATGGAGAGCTAGAGATTACGATAAATTTGTCAAAACCCGAAAAAGATCCAAAAACAATTGCTGCTGAAAAATTAGTAAAAGCAACTAATTATCCCAAATGTTTACTATGTATGGAAAATGAAGGATATCAGGGGCGAATAAATTATCCAGCACGTTCGAATCATAGAATTATTCGGTTGAAACTTGGTGACGAAGTATGGGGATTCCAGTATTCTCCCTACTCATACTTTAATGAGCATGCGATATTTTTGAATAGTCAACATGTACCAATGGCTATTACCTCTAAAACATTTGAACAATTATTGGAGATTGTTGATATTTTGCCAGGATATTTTGCTGGTTCAAATTCTGATCTTCCTATCTCAGGAGGCTCCATTCTTAGTCATAACCACTATCAGGGAGGGAAATATATTTTCCCAATGGAAAAAGCAAAATTTGAGAGTGAATTTCGTTTTAAAGACTTTGAGGATATTAATGCTGGTATTGTAAAATGGCCAATGTCAGTAATTAGGTTACAAAGTGAAAATAAAAATCGCTTGTTAGATTTAGCTACTAAAATTCTAAATAAGTGGAGAGAATATTCAGATTTAGAAGTAGACATCATTGCTATGACTGAAGATGTCCCACACCATACGGTGACTCCTATTGCTCGTAAAGTGGACGGGAGATATGAATTAGATATTGTTCTAAGAGATAATCATACTACTGAACAATACCCAGATGGTGTTTTCCATCCTCATCAAGATGTACAACATATTAAAAAGGAAAATATCGGATTAATCGAAGTGATGGGACTTGCGATATTACCACCTCGTTTGAAACCAGAGTTAGAAGAAGTTGGAAAATATCTTTTAGGAGAGGAAAACGCAATTGCGGATTATCATTTAGAATGGGCCGACCAATTGAAAGAAAAATATCCTAACATTAAAAAAGAAGAGGTTAATAGCGTAGTTCAACACGAAGTAGGACAAGCATTTGCGAGAGTCCTAGAAGATGCAGGTGTTTATAAGAATACTTCATCTGGACATGAAGCGTTTATGAGATTTGTTAAGTCGGTTGGAATTAATTAGGAGGAAACCCAAATGGCAATATTGGTAACAGGCGGAGCTGGTTATATTGGTAGCCATACCGTAGTAGAATTACTAAATTTAGGAAAGGAAGTTATCATTGTCGACAACCTTTCAATTCTAGCATCTTGGTGCTAGACCGTATTGAAGCAATTACAGGAATACGTCCTGTGTTTTACGAATTAGATGTTTGTGATAAACAAGCATTGAGAAAGGTATTTGAACAAGAATCGATTGATGCTGCAATTCATTTTGCAGGTTATAAAGCTGTCGGAGAATCCGTGCAAAAGCCTGTGATGTACTACAAAAATAATATTATGAGTACATTGGCACTTGTTGAAGTGATGTCAGAATTTAATGTTAAAAAGATTGTCTTTTCTTCAAGTGCGACTGTATATGGAATTAACAATCAGTCACCTCTAATTGAGACGATGCAAACAAGTGCGACAAATCCTTATGGGTATACGAAAGTGATGCTTGAGCAAATTTTAAAAGATGTTCATGTGGCAGATTCAGAATGGAGTATTGCGTTGCTTCGTTATTTCAATCCAATTGGTGCTCATGAGTCTGGGCTTATTGGGGAAGATCCTCAGGAATTCCTAACAACTTGATGCCTTATATTGCACAAGTAGCGGTAGGTAAGCTGTCAGAGCTAAGTGTGTTCGGAAATGATTATGATACGCTTGATGGTACTGGTGTGCGTGATTATATCCATGTAGTAGATTTAGCAATAGGACATATAAAAGCTTTAGAAAAAGTATCTGAAAAAACAGATGTTTATATCTATAACCTAGGCTCGGGAGAAGGCACTAGTGTATTACAACTTGTAAATACATTTGAAAGTGTTAATAGATCCTATTCCTTATAAAATAGTTCCAAGACGTTCAGGAGACGTTGCAACTTGTTATGCAAATGCAGACAAAGCATATAAGGAATTAAATTGGAGAACAACAAAATCGATTGAAGACATGTGTAGAGATACATGGAATTGGCAATCAAAAAATCCCAATGGCTATAATTGATGATACTGTCTATATGAGTGCTGTATTTTGGAAAAATTACTTAACCTTTTAATGAAATGTATATTTAATGAAAGATAAATTAAAAAAATGTTTGACAGCGCTTGACAAAGGAAACGGTTTCATTGTATAATGTAAACATGATGACACCGATGTCAAATATAAAAAAGAAGGTCTTTATATGAAAAACTTAACAAAAATTAAGTTCAAAGAGAATGGGGAATTTAATCATTTCCCTGGGAATACAGTTGTAGCAAATCTTTATACTAAACAAGATTTGATGGAAGTTGTTGATATTATTCAATCACGTTATAGAGAATTACCATTTATCGATAAGTTCACTTTAACTCCAAGGAATTCTATTCACATGACTGTAATTGAATTGTTGTGCCATGAAAATCGTGAAACGGAGTTTTGGAGCAGTAATCTTCCTCTAGATACACCTTTACAGGAAATACATGATTACTTTGCTAAACAACTTGAAATTTTTCCATTGTTGGATGAAGAAATTCATATGCGTGTAACTGAAATGGGAAAACAAAACATATTAGTTGAACCTGCAGATGAAGCTTCTGCAAAGAGATTAGAAGAAATTCGTACTTATGTCTCAGAAAAAGCAGGTGTTCGTTTCCCTAATCATGATAGATATCAATTCCATATTTCAATTGGGTATCTTCGAATTCCTTTAACCGAAGAGGAGGAAGAAGAGTTTACTAAAGTCAGAGCAGAATTAACTGAAATTTTATTAGAGAAGATTCCAACTATTACTGTAAACCGTATTGACTATACTGTATTTGAAGATATGAGACAATTTGTTCCATATCACGAAAAATTTAAATAAAATAATAAAAAAGGAGAACTTATCATGAAAAAAATGAAAGTTTGGTCTACTGTACTTGCAACGGGAGTTGCTCTTACTACACTTGCTGCTTGCTCTGGAGGTTCAAATTCTACGACTGCTTCTTCATCTGAAGAAAAAGCTGATAAAAGTCAAGAATTAGTAATCTATTCGAACTCAGTCTCAAATGGTCGTGGTGATTGGCTAACTGCTAAAGCAAAAGAAGCTGGTTTTAATATCAAAATGGTTGATATCCCTGGCGCTCAATTAGCAGACCGTGTTATTGCTGAGAAGAATAATGCAGTTGCAGATATGGTATTTGGAATTGGTGCTGTTGATTCAAATAAAATTAGAGATCAAAAATTACTAGTACAGTACAAGCCTAAATGGTTAGATAAAATTGATTAATCTTTATCAGATAAAGATAATTATTATAATCCTGTGATTGTTCAACCATTAGTTTTAATTGGGGCGCCTGATGTAAAAGAAATGCCTAAAGATTGGACAGAATTAGGTAGTAAGTATAAAGGTAAATATTCAATTTCTGGTCTTCAAGGTGGTACAGGACGGCAATTCTAGCAAGTATCTTAGTTCGATACCTTGATGATAAAGGTGAATTAGGTGTTTCCGAAAAAGGTTGGGAAGTAGCAAAAGAATATTTGAAAAATGCATACACTCTTCAAAAGGGAGAAAGTTCAATTGTTAAGATGTTAGACAAAGAAGATCCAATACAATATGGAATGATGTGGGGTTCTGGTGCATTAGTTGGACAAAAAGAACAAAATGTTGTTTTCAAAGTTATGACTCCTGAGATCGGTGTACCATTTGTAACTGAACAAACTATGGTTTTAAGCACTAGTAAAAAACAAGCGTTAGCTAAAGAATTTATTGATTGGTTTGGTCAATCAGAAATTCAAGTAGAATATAGTAAGAACTTTGGATCTATTCCTGCAAATAAAGATGCCCTCAAAGATCTACCAGAAGATACTAAGAAATTTGTTGATCAAGTGAAACCACAAAATATTGACTGGGAAGCTGTTGGAAAGCATTTGGATGAATGGGTAGAAAAAGCTGAATTAGAATACGTACAATAAGAAATAAGAGTTAATTTTTATGTCCAAGTCTCTCTATTATTTCTAAATTTATGGAAGAAATAAAGAGAGGCTTTTGGTTTTAGTGATAGAGGGAGTTAGTGAGATGATTAAATTTGATAATATTCAAATTAAATATGGTGATTTTGTTGCAATTGATAATCTGAATTTAGATATACATGAAGGGGAATTCTTTACTTTTCTTGGGCCTTCAGGATGTGGTAAATCAACTACTTTGAGAGCTTTGGTAGGTTTTCTAAATCCATCATCAGGAAGTATTGAAGTTAATGGAACAGATGTCACTCATTTGGAACCTGAAAAGCGTGGAATTGGTATTGTATTTCAATCTTATGCGCTATTTCCAACTATGACTGTTTTTGATAATATTGCATTTGGTTTAAAAGTTAAGAAGGTAGCTCCAGATGTTATTAAAGCTAAAGTATCAGCAGTAGCAGCAAAAATTAAGATCTCTGATCAACAGTTACAGCGTAATGTATCAGAATTATCTGGGGTCAACAACAAAGGGTAGCATTGGCTCGTGCTCTGGTTCTTGAACCTAAAATTCTTTGTCTAGATGAACCATTGTCAAACCTTGACGCAAAATTACGTGTAGATTTGAGAAAAGAGTTGAAAAGACTTCAAAAAGAGTTAGGTATTACTACTTTATATGTTACTCATGATCAAGAGGAAGCCTTGACTTTATCTGATAGAATTGCAGTCTTTAACAATGGATACATCGAACAGGTCGGTACACCAGTAGAAATTTATCATAATTCTCAAACTGAATTTGTATGTGATTTTATTGGAGATATTAATGTTTTGACTGATGAAACAGTCCACGAAGTATTATTGAAAAATACAAGCGTTTTCTTAGAGGATAAAAAAGGATACATTCGATTAGAGAAAGTTCGATTCAATCGTGAAACTGAACAAGATTTTATTCTAAAAGGGACAATTATTGATGTTGAGTTTTCTGGAGTTACAATTCACTATACAATAAAAGTTTCTGAAAGTCAGATTCTTAATGTAACAAGTATTGATAGTCAGGCTGCTATTAGATCTGTCGGAGAAAGTGTGGAATTATTTATCACTCCATCAGACGTTCTGCAATTTTAAGGAGGTGCAGTATGCGTCATAAATTAAATTTAAAAGATTGGCTTATTCGTTTAGGGTTAATCT
The DNA here is from genome assembly GCF_948472335.1 of Streptococcus bouchesdurhonensis. The sequence continues at coordinate 111,818 of NZ_CAOKTW010000002.1, forward strand.
GGTTCTTAGTAACATTTATTATTTATCCAAACTTTGATCTAGTAGTGAATGTATTTGTAAAAGGAGGAGAATTTTCCCTTGATGCTGTACATCGTGTTCTAAAATCTCAGAGAGCACTTCAGAGTATTATGAACAGTTTTAAGTTAGCATTTTCACTCATTATTACAGTTAATATCGTAGGTATTCTTTGTGTTCTATTTACAGAGTACTTTGATATTAAAGGTGCTAAAATTTTAAAATTAGGTTATATGACTTCTTTAATTTATGGAGGAGTGGTTTTAGCGACTGGATATAAATTTGTCTATGGTCCTTATGGATTGATTACAAAATTTTTACAAAATGTTATCCCTTCTTTAGACCCTAACTGGTTTATTGGGTATGGTGCAGTCTTATTCATTATGACATTTTCAGGAACTGCTAATCATACATTGTTTTTAACAAATACAATTCGAAGCGTTGACTATCACACTATTGAGGCTGCTCGAAATATGGGAGCAAAACCATTTACTGTTTTCCGAAAAGTAGTGTTACCAACCTTAATTCCAACTCTATTTGCACTTACTATTATGGTTTTTCTTAGTGGTTTATCTGCAGTAGCAGCACCCATGATTGTTGGTGGTAAAGAATTTCAAACTATAAATCCAATGATTATTACATTTGCAGGGATGGGGAATTCTCGTGATTTAGCTGCCTTACTTGCAATTATTTTAGGTATTGCAACTACAATTTTGCTTACTATCATGAATAAGATAGAAAAAGGTGGAAATTATATTTCTATCTCTAAGACTAAAGCGCCTCTTAAAAAACAAAAAATTGCGTCTAAGCCTTGGAATATCATTGCTCACATTGTAGCATATGGATTGTTCACAGTTTTCATGCTTCCACTAATTTTTATAGTATTATACTCATTTACAGATCCAGTTGCAATTCAAACAGGTAACTTAACATTATCAAACTTTACTTTAGAAAATTATCGCTTATTCTTTAGTAATAGTGCGGCATTCTCTCCATTCTTGGTCAGCTTTATTTATTCTATTATTGCTGCGACAACAGCAACAATTCTCGCAGTTGTATTTGCTCGTGTTGTCAGAAAACATAAATCTCGTTTTGATTTCTTATTTGAATATGGTGCTCTACTTCCTTGGTTACTACCAAGTACACTTTTAGCAGTAAGTTTATTATTTACTTTTAATCAGCCACAATTTCTTGTCTTGAATCAGATTTTGGTAGGTGGTTTGGTAATTCTACTTATTGCATATATAGTTGTAAAAATCCCATTTTCTTATAGAATGGTACGTGCTATTTTATTTAGTGTTGATGATGAGATGGAAGATGCAGCAAGAAGTATGGGTGCTTCACCTTTTTATACTATGATGAAGGTTATCATTCCATTTATTTTACTCTATTGTTCTCTCTGTTATTGCTTTAAACTTTAACTCTTTATTAACTGACTTCGACTTATCTGTATTCCTTTACCATCCCCTAGCTCAACCATTAGGTATTACGATTCGATCTGCAGGTGATGAAACAGCAACATCTAATGCACAAGCTCTGGTATTTGTTTATACAATTGTTCTGATGATTGTTTCTGGAACTGTATTATACTTCACACAAAGACTAAGGGGCGTAAAGTAAGGAAATAATCATGACAGCCACTAGTCTTGGGTTATCACATATTGAAATAGTTGTCAGGATTGTTTTATCAGTAGTTATTGGTGGTGTAATTGGTTTAGAGAGAGGAAGTAAATCTCAACCAGCAGGTATTCGTACACATAGTATTGTTTGTCTGGCTGCATGTTTAATTATGATGACGAATGAATACGTATCTTATAAATTTGGTACAGGAGATCCTACACGCTTAGGTGCGCAGGTTATATCAGGTGTTGGTTTTCTTGGGGCTGGAACAATACTTATTACAGATAAAAAGAAAATAACTGGTTTAACAACTGCAGCCAATATGGGCTTCAGCTGGAATTGGATTAGCTATTGGAGTAGGTTTTTATGAGGGAGCTCTTTTAGTAGCCATTTCTGTTTGGGGTGTGATATCCATGTTCCAACCACTAAAAAAATATCTACGAAATCGTTCTAAAATGATTGAATTGTATATAGTGGTTAAATCTACAGAAGCCTATAATCGTGTATTGGTTTATTGTGCAGAAAATGGCATTAGAATGACTGATTCTAGAACTGCATTTGGAGATGTTAATTCTGACAGAATTGAATATTTTGATGTTCCAGACAAAAAAATCGCGTCATTTATTACTCTGGAATTATCAGGTAGATTTGAGCACCTTAAACTAATGGAAGAAATTGCTAATATTGTAGGTGTTATTTATGTCGAAGAAATTAGCTGAAATTTAGTAAACAAAGGGACAGATGTTTTTGTCCTTTTGTTTTTTTGATGTTTTAATCATCTAATTTTTGAGTAGATTTTTGCTCAGAGGTTTTTATGAAAGATTATAAAATCAATTTTGATTTAGGTAAAATAGAATATTTTGATAATAATTGTTTGATACAAGTATACAAATTTATTTCTTTTTATGATATTTGTGAAATGGTGTTTGCCTTTCATTTACCTCCTGATGAGTTGATAACAAATGTTATCTTTAAAGAAAAAATTAACTCTATGTTAAAATGTTACATTGACAGGCTATTATATGTTTTTATAAATCCTACACATTTTACTGAAAAAGTTAATCTACAATTTTATGGCAGTTTTTTCTCATATGAATTTATTTGTCGTGAAGTTGGAAACATTCTTAAAAATAAAGGTGTGAAATGCAATTTAAACTTTTTTGAAGGGAAAGAATATTTGTAAAATTAATTTTGTGAATTTGTGGATCTTAAATAATTTACTAAATTCTCTTGTTAAAAAAAATTAAATATTGTATAGTAATATTAGAATGTTCGTAATGGAGGACTGAAATGAAAAATATAAATGGGAAAAAGGTAACTATTTATGATATTGCACGTTTATCAGGTTTTTCTCCAAAAACAGTTTCACGAGTTATTAATGGTGGAGTAAATGTTAAAGAAGAAACTTATCAAGCGATTCAAAAAGTTATAGAGGAATTGTCGTATATTCCAAATGCGTATGCAAAAAATTTAACTAAAAAAGAAGCTATAAATATATTGATTTCTGTAAAAAAAATCGACTCTTTTCCTTTAATTTGGTTTCATACGCTGTTAGATAAAGTGTTACGGACGTGTAAAGAATTTGGTGTTAATGCTATAGTTGAGTACTTTGGAGAGGAGGATACAATTAGTAATTCAATTATATCAAGCACAGGTAGCCTAGTAGATGGTGTTATTGTTTTTTATGAAAGTGTAGATGATATCAGAATTCAGTATTTAAAGAAGAACCATATGCCTTTTCTTGTTTTCGGTGAATCTCAAACGTCTGGAGTAGTCTATGTATCTAATAATAATTTTCAAGCTACTTATGATATGATGAAAGCTGTAACTGAAGAAAAATTTAAAAATATGTGGTTGCTTATGGGAGGAGAATCCCATGTTAATAAGGATCGTGAAAGAGGTGTGCGTTCTTTTCTGAATGATAAAAATTACTTTATGGATTTAAAAGTCATTTATGGCTTATCTACAATTGATTCAGTTTATTCTTATGCAATGCAGCACTTGACTACCCAAAATTATCCGGACATTATTTTTGTTTCAGGAGATGAAAAGGTTCAGGGCTTGATTCGTGCGTGCTATGAGAAAGGAATTCTTATTCCAGATGATATTTCTATCATTGGATTTGATAATATTCCTATTTCTCAGTATTATACTCCAGCTTTGTCTACAATTGCTCCCAATTATGTTAAATTGGCTAAAGAAATGATAGAAGGTGTTTTAGCAATTATTAAAGGGGAAAGTGTCACATCTGTTGAAGTTTCTCCTAAATTTGTTAGGAGACAGAGTTTCTAGTATTGTTTAATTCTTGAAAATCCTAGTGGAAAAGATGGAGTGTTCTAAAATAAGTTCTGTTTAGCCTCCATTCAGTTTCTATTGAGTTGGATCCAATTTCTAACAAGTGGGACATGTTCATGTTCGATTTAAGGAAGACATGGTCACATTCGAATGATATTTTCAAAAAAATCGTAAAAAAGTCTTGACAAAGAAAAAACAAAGTATTAAAATAAGTTCAACAAATCAGAAAAGTAACTATTTTTGATCTTCAGGGAGCCTGTGGTGGTTGTGAATAGGTGGTTGGAAGTAGTGAAAGTGGGCTGATTTTGAAAATGAATTTGAAACAATGAAAATTCGGTGCGCACACCTTACAGTGCAGCTTGTTGTTAGACAAGGCAGAGATGTAAAGGAGATAGTTCCTTTATAATTGAGGTGGCACCGCGTTACCAACGCCCTCACATGGAAGTAGATTCCGTGTGTGGGCTTTTTTCTATCCGTCATTTTGTTTATCTTTTATTAGGGCCTTAAGTCGCTTTGATGAACTTGAGTTCTATCTACAGCTCCTTGCCTACTACTAAAAGCAAACAAAAAGGCTTAACTAATACGAAAAAAGCTAGTAATACTCAATGAAAATCAAAGAGCAAACTAGGAAACTAGCCGCAGGTTGCTCAAAACACTGTTTTGAGGTTGTGGATAGAACTGACGAAGTCAGCTCAAAATACTGTTTTGAGGTTGTGGATAGAACTGACGAAGTCAGCTCAAAACACTGTTTTGAGGTTGCAGATAGAACTGACGAAGTCAGTAACCATACCTACGGCAAGGTGAAGTTGACGCGGTTTGAAGAGTATAAAGGTGTACCGAGATGAACATCTCTTCATCAATGTCTCTGGTCGTGGAGGCAAGGACCTAGCTGCGATTGCAGACTACCTAGAAGCTAAAAAATAAAAGATGGAAAAATTACAGTCCTTTCTCTCACAGAGAGCTTGTGGTTGCTGAAAACAAGCAGAGAAAACTGTAAGGTTGGGTCCATCTGAAACGAGAGAAGAAAACATCATTCTCAAGGGAGTGCCCTTTATCGCACAGCCTGTTACAGAATCTTTCTAAGACAGGAATGAGAGATAGGAGAAATCCTATAATTGAGGTGGCACCGCGAATTTCGTCCTCACGCAAGTTATTTTGCGTGGGGATTTTTCATACAGTCGCCACGGACTAGAAGTAGAACTGAAAGGGAAATTACAATGGAACGAATCATTCATGGAGATGTCTTATCACCAATCTTAGCTTATATGCGCTTAAAGGGACAACACAAGGTTATCTTAGAGAGTATTCCGAGAGACAAGGAAACAGCTCGTTTTTCTATCTTAGCCTATAATCCTGTTTTTGAGATTAAGTTTGAAAATGGAGTTCTTTACCAAAATGGGAAAATGATTGATCAGGATCCCTTGGATTTCCTTTATGAAGTGACTCATAAGAGCCAGCACCATTCAGAGCTCCCTTTTGGTGGTGGAGCTATTGGTTTTGTTGGTTACGATATGATTTCGCTTTATGAAGAAATTGGTCAAATTCCTGAAGATACAATTGGAACGCCAGACATGCATTTCTTCGTCTATGAGAGTTACATTGTCTTTGACCACAAGAAGGAAAAAATTCATGTCATCGAGGATGCTCTCTATAGTGAGCGCAGTCAAGAGGCCTTGGAAAAATCCTTGAACCAAGTGCTTGAGGAATTACGCATTCCTGCTCCAAATGAATTTGAAGACTTGGATCTATCTCCGTTAGACTTCAAACCGCATATCGCTCCACATAAGTTTGAGGGAATGGTAGAAACAGCTCGTGACTTGATTCGTAACGGAGATATGTTCCAATGTGTACTCAGCCAGCGTTTCTCAGCAGAAGTTACTGGAAATCCATTTGACTTCTACAGAAATCTCCGCGTGACTAATCCTTCTAATTACCTTTATTTCTATGATTTTGGGGATTATCAAATCATCGGAGCTAGTCCAGAAAGTTTAGTTTCTGTCAAAAATGGCATCGTGACAACCAATCCGATTGCAGGGACGCGACCAAGAGGGGCTACGGATGAAGAAGACAAGACCTTGGCGACTGACCTCCTCTCTGATGAGAAGGAAACAGCAGAACATCGAATGTTGGTAGACTTGGGGCGTAACGATATTGGCCGCATCTCTGAAACGGCCAGTGTCCAAGTTACTAAGTATATGAAGGTGGAGCTCTTCCGCTATGTTATGCATTTGACCAGCGTGGTCAAGGGACGTTTGCTTCCAGAACTCACTGCTATGGATGCCTTGAAATCAACACTTCCTGCTGGAACAGTTTCTGGAGCACCAAAGATTCGAGCTATGAGACGCATCTATGAACTGGAAACAGAAAAACGGGGCGTATACGCGGGAGCAATCGGCTACTTGTCTGCGACGGGTGATATGGATTTGGCCATTGCCATCCGAACCATGATTCTCAAAAATCAAAGAGCCTATGTGCAGGCTGGGGCAGGGATTGTCTACGACTCTATCGCCCAAAACGAATACCAAGAAACCATTAACAAAGCAAAATCTATGACTAGAATTGGAGAACTAAGACCATGATTTTATTGATTGACAACTATGATTCTTTTACCTATAACTTGGCCCAATACATTGGGAATTTTGCAGAAGTTCAGGTTCTGAGAAATGATGATTCCAAGCTGTATGAAGAAGCTGAAAAAGCAGATGGTCTGGTCTTTTCTCCTGGTCCTGGTTGGCCAGTTGATGCTGGAAAGATGGAAGACATGATTTGTGATTTTGCAGGCAAGAAGCCGATTCTAGGGATTTGTTTGGGTCACCAAGCCATTGCAGAAGTCTTTGGTGGTAAGCTAGGTTTGGCTCCAAAAGTCATGCATGGGAAACAGAGCAATATCAACTTTGAAGCGCCATCTGTTTTGTATCAAGGTATTGAGGATGGCCGTGCGGTCATGCGTTATCACAGTATTTTGATTGAGGAAATGCCAGAAGACTTTGAAGTGACAGCTCGTTCGACTGATGACCAAGCCATCATGGGGATTCAACATAAAAACCTACCGATTTATGGCTTCCAGTACCATCCAGAGAGCATTGGAACGCCAGACGGCTTGTCTTCTATTCGGAATTTTATCGAGAAGGTTGTAAAGTGAGGAAACTAGGATGAAAGAGATTATTGAAAAACTAGCAAAATTTGAAAATTTATCAGGTGTGGAAATGATGGATGTCATTGAGCGTATCGTAACTGGGCGTGTAACGGAAGCGCAGATTGCTTCTCTCCTCTTAGCTCTTAAGATGAAGGGGGAAACACCTGAAGAACGCACAGCCATTGCCCAAGTCATGAGAGGACATGCCCAACATATTCCAACTGAGATTCATGATGCCATGGACAACTGTGGTACAGGTGGAGACAGGTCTTTCAGTTTTAATATTTCCACAACTGCAGCCTTTGTCTTGGCTGGTGACGGTGTTCATATGGCAAAACACGGTAACCGCTCGATTTCTTCTAAATCTGGTTCTGCAGATGTCCTCGAAGCCTTGGGAATCAATCTTGATCTCAAACCAGCTGAACTAGGTAAGGTCTTTGATAAAACTGGAATCGTCTTTCTCTTCGCTAAAAATATGCACCCAGCTATGAAATACATCATGCCAGCTCGTTTGGAATTGGGAATTCCAACGATTATGAACTTGACTGGTCCCCTGATTCATCCAATGGCTTTAGAAACACAGCTTCTTGGAATTAGTCGTCCAGAACTCCTAGAAAGTACAGCTCAGGTTTTGAAAAATATGGGTCGCAAACGTGCCATCGTGGTTGCTGGACCAGAAGGGTTGGATGAAGCTGGTTTGAATGGAACAACCAAAATTGCACTTCTTGAAAATGGCGAAATCACCTTATCAAGCTTTACTCCCGAGGATTTGGGAATGGAGCGCTACGCTATCGAAGATATTCGTGGAGGCAATGCTCAGGAAAATGGAGAAATTTTGCTCAGCGTTCTTAAAAATGAACCAAGTCCATTCTTGGAAACGACAGTTTTAAATGCAGGTCTTGGTTTCTATGCTAATGGTAAGGTAGTTAGTATCAAGGATGGAGTTGCCTTAGCTCGTCAAGTGATTGCTAGTGGCAAGGCCCTTGAAAAACTCAGACTGTTACAGGAGTACCAAAAATGAGTCAGGAATTTTTAGCACGAATTTTGGAGCAGAAGGCGCGTGAGGTTGAGCAGATGGAGCTGGAGGAAATCCAGTCCCTGCGCCAGACCTATCGCTTGGCAGAATTTTTGAAGAATCATCAGGACCGCTTGCAAGTAATCGCAGAAGTCAAGAAGGCTAGCCCTAGTCTGGGAGATATCAATCTCGATGTGGATATTGTGCAACAGGCCCAGACTTATGAAGCAAATGGAGCAGTGATGATTTCGGTGTTGACAGATGAGGTTTTCTTTAAAGGGCATTTGGATTATCTACGGGAAATTTCCAGTCAGGTAGAGATTCCGACGCTCAACAAAGACTTTATCATCGATGAAAAGCAAATCATCCGCGCTCGCAATGCAGGTGCGACAGTTATCTTGCTCATTGTGGCAGCCTTGTCCGAAGAACGCCTCAAGGAACTGTATGACTACGCGACAGAGCTTGGTCTGGAAGTCTTAGTGGAGACTCACAATCTAGCTGAACTAGAGCTAGCCCACAGACTTGGTGCTGAGATTATCGGGGTCAACAACCGCAACTTGACTACCTTTGAGGTCGACTTGCAGACCAGTGTAGATTTAGCCCCTTACTTTGAGGAAGGTCGCTATTACATTTCTGAATCTGCCATTTTCACAGGGCAGGATGCGGAACGACTAGCCCCATACTTTAACGGAATTTTGGTAGGGACAGCTCTTATGCAGGCAGAAGATGTGGCCCAGAGAATCAAGGAGTTGCAGATTGACAAAGGTTAAGATTTGTGGACTATCGACCAAAGAAGCGGTGGAAACAGCCGTATCAGCAGGAGCCGACTACATCGGTTTTGTCTTTGCACCTAGTAAAAGACAAGTGACCTTGGATCAGGCTGCTGAGCTGGCAAAGCTTATTCCTGCAGATGTCAAAAAGGTTGGTGTATTTGTTTCACCAAGTCGGTCAAAACTGCTAGAAGCGATTGAAAAAGTTGGCCTAGACTTGGTTCAAGTTCACAGTCAGGTGGCGGATGATTTGTTTGAGAATTTGCCTTGTGCCAGTATTCAGGCTGTGCAGGTGGATGGAGAGGGTCATGTGCCCAATTCTCAGGCAGACTATCTACTCTTTGATGCCCCTGTGGCTGGGAGTGGTCAGACCTTTGACTGGGGTCAACTGGATACGATTGGACTAACTCAGCCTTTCTTTATCGCAGGTGGGCTTAATGAAGACAATGTAGTAAAAGCAATTCAACACTTTACTCCCTATGCAGTAGATGTATCGAGCGGAGTGGAGACAGATGGACAAAAAAATCATGAAAAGATTAGAAGATTTATAGAGAGGGTAAAGAATGACATATCAAGAACCAAATAAAGATGGATTTTACGGAAAATTCGGCGGACGTTTTGTCCCAGAAACATTGATGACAGCAGTTTTGGAGTTGGAGAAGGCTTACCGTGAAAGTCAGGCAGACCCAAGTTTCCAAGAGGAATTGAACCAACTCTTACGCCAGTATGTGGGGCGTGAAACTCCTCTTTACTACGCAAAAAACTTGACCCAGCATATCGGCGGAGCCAAGATTTATCTTAAACGGGAAGACCTCAACCATACAGGGGCTCACAAGATTAACAATGCCTTGGGACAAGTTCTTCTGGCTAAACGCATGGGCAAAAAGAAAATTATCGCTGAAACAGGTGCTGGTCAGCACGGTGTGGCAACTGCAACTGCTGCAGCCCTCTTTAACATGGAATGTACTATCTACATGGGTGAGGAAGATGTCAAACGCCAAGCCCTCAATGTGTTCCGTATGGAGCTTTTGGGAGCCAAGGTTGAGGCAGTGACAGACGGTTCGCGCGTGCTCAAGGATGCGGTCAATGCAGCCCTTCGTTCATGGGTGGCAAATATCGACGACACCCACTATATCCTTGGTTCTGCCTTGGGGCCTCATCCATTCCCAGAAATCGTTCGTGACTTCCAAAGTGTCATCGGTAGAGAAGCTAAACAACAGTATCGCGATATGACAGGTCAAGATCTCCCAGATGCCCTAGTAGCCTGTGTTGGTGGTGGGTCGAATGCCATCGGTCTCTTCCATCCATTTGTAGAAGATGAGTCAGTAGCTATGTATGGGGCTGAAGCAGCTGGACTTGGTGTAGACACAGAGCACCACGCAGCTACCTTGACCAAGGGTCGTCCGGGTGTCCTTCACGGTTCCCTCATGGATGTACTCCAAGATGCTCATTGTCAAATTCTTGAAGCCTTCTCTATCTCGGCAGGTTTGGACTATCCTGGTATCGGTCCAGAACATTCTCACTACCACGATATCAAACGTGCCAGCTATGTTCCTGTGACGGACGAAGAAGCCTTGGAAGGATTCCAACTCTTGTCTCGTGTGGAAGGGATTATCCCAGCCTTGGAATCTAGCCATGCTATCGCCTTTGCAGTGAAATTGGCCAAAGAACTTGGACCAGAAAAGTCTATGATTGTCTGCCTATCGGGTCGTGGGGACAAGGATGTGGTTCAAGTCAAAGACCGCTTGGAAGCAGATGCAGCAAAGAAGGGAGAAGCTCATGCCTAAGACACTAACAGAAAAATTGAATGCTATAAAAGCAACTGGAAAAGGAATTTTCGTTCCTTATATCATGGCTGGTGACCACGAAAAAGGTTTGGACGGTCTTGCTGAAACAATTCACTTTTTAGAAGATTTGGGTGTCTCTGCAATTGAAGTGGGCATTCCCTTTTCAGATCCTGTCGCAGATGGACCTGTTATAGAAGAAGCTGGCTTGCGTAGTTTAGCCCACGGGACTTCTACCCAGGCTTTGGTTGAAACCTTGAAAACCATTGAAACAGAGGTTCCGCTGGTCATCATGACCTACTTCAACCCCCTCTTTCAGTACGGTGTGGAGAACTTTGTCAAAGATTTGGTAGATACAGCGGTTAAGGGCTTGATTATCCCAGACCTGCCTCATGAACATGCCAACTTTGTAGAACCATTTTTGGCAGATACAGACATTGCCTTGATACCCCTAGTTAGTTTGACAACAGGACTTGAGCGCCAGAAAGAGTTGATTGAAGGAGCAGAAGGATTTGTCTATGCTGTTGCCATCAATGGGGTGACAGGGAAATCAGGCAATTACCGCGCAGATTTGGATAAGCACTTGGCACAATTGCATCAAGTGGCTGACATCCCAGTCTTGACAGGATTTGGGGTATCTAGTCAAGCTGATGTAGAACGCTTTAATGCGGTGTCAGATGGCGTTATCGTTGGTTCGAAAATTGTAAAAGCTCTCCATCAAGGAGAGCCAATTCAGGACTTTATCAGACAAGCAGTAGCTTACCAAAAATAATCACACAAGCAGCAAGTAAGAGGAAAGGCACGAAAGGAAGTCTTTCCTTTTTCTTTTGTAGGAGAAAGGCTAGTTTTAGATATCATTTGCCAAATTACTCTGATATGAAACTTTAAGAAAAAGCTAATTATTGTAGTAATTTCTTTAAGAAAATGATATAATTCATTAAAAAGTATTCGGAGGAGGAAGAATTATGTTAAATCAGGATCTCTTTGATTCGCTCAAGGCACAAAAAATTGTAGATACTTTGATGAAAGGTCAAAAAGATTATGTCGATGAACGTCTAGAAAAAAGAGAGACAATGATAGTGTCGAATGGTTATGCATGGACGCGACCTAATCATATTGATACTGCATTTGCATCAGCAGATTTGTTTGAGTATAAATTACAATTAGCAGGACAGACTTGGGGATATTTAGAATTTGAAACAAATACAGAAAAATATGGGAAAGTATTGTTAATTATAAAGGGTAAGAAGCGACTTACGAACCAATTTCCTTTGGTACAAAAAAATAAGAGTGGCTACTTATTTGAATATGCTCAGATGAATACACTTTATCTTAATCAACATTCTTCCTACAAAAATGATGAAGATAGTCATTCCTTTCCAATTCAGATGGAGTTAGTTTCTGATGAAATGATTCAAGAAATTGAACAAGCTACCAAAAATTCGAATATCGAAAAATTTATGATTTTAACTTATGAGGCAGACTCAGAAAACAATATTATATCTGTAGATGTTGTTATGCCTGATGCACGAACTGGTCAGTTACACTTGATTCAAGATTTGTCTGAGTATATTCAATCAAGTTCGTACCATTTCGAAGAAGCTAAATATCAAGATATTCCTAATTTTTCAGAATTATCGGAAACAGAAGATTTTGAAATTATTCCAAGAATAGAAAAACAAGAAGGTCAAAAGTAGTAAGGAGTATGTAAATGTTTAATGGTCGGGTATTGAAAGAATTACGGCTGTTAAATGGTTTAAGTAGAGCAGAATTGGCTCAGAGAATTAATTTAACGGAACAAGCCATTTGGCAGTTTGAGTCCAACGAAACGAAACCTAAATTATCAACCAAAATGCATTTGGCTAACCAATTTCATGTTGATTTAACTTATTTTGAACAGGAAGAGGAGAGCATTCGATTTGATTCTTCTGTAATTGCCTTTAGAAATGCAGACCTAGCAACACGGAAAACAATAGATATTCAAACTATGTATTTACATAAGGTAGATAGTTTGATTGATTATTTTGAAAGTTTTGTAATTATACCTAATATTACAATTCATGACCTAAGTAATGTAGTGAGTGAATCTTATCATAAGGGAAAATCCATTGAGGAATTGGCTCTTTATGCCAGGGAAAAATTAGGTATTTCAAAAGATAATCATGATTTGCTTTATAAATTAGAACGTTCAGGCATCTATATCGTGGAACGATTAATTAATGGTCAAGCTGATGCTTATAGCGCATGGTCAAAATTGGGAAGACCTTACATTGTGTTGGGAACGAATAAATCATCTGTACGTCGAAATTTTGACTTAGCTCATGAGCTAGGACATATTCTTTTACACAAATATAAAGATATGAATGAAGATGGCGATCGTTTGGAGCAAGAAGCAAATTATTTTGCATCATGTTTTTTATTGCCAAAAGAAGAGTTTTTAGTCAAATTTGAAGAGAGGGTTGGCAAGCGTGTCAGCAATCCTGATAGTTATATTTTATTGAAGTCGGATTTGAATGTTTCGATACAGGCTTTAGAGTATCGAGCTTTTAAGTTAGGATTATTGACTCCAAAGCAACATTCTTACTTTTATCGTCAAATTGCGCAAAAAGGTTACAAAATGATAGAACCTCTGGATGATCAAATTTTTGTTAAAAAACCAAGCAAAGTAAAGAGTATTCTGGACGTCGTTTTGAGTAATCATCTAGTCAGTCTAGCGACTATAATGTCTAAACAAAGTATTCGTTTACAGTTTATAAGCGAAATATTTTCAGTCGAAATGAAATTTTTTGATCAGTATCAAGAAGATAAAAGAACAGATCGATTTGATAACATCATTCCTTTGTACAAAAGAAATAATTTATAATTCAACTGTGAAATAATTTCATGAAGGACATATGGCAGAAATTGGACTTTATCAAACAAGCAGTAGCTTACCAAAAATAATCACACAAGCAGCGAGTAAGAGGAAAGGCACGAAAGGAAGTCTTTCCTTTTTCTTTTGCAGGAGAAAGGCTAGAATCCCCGTTGCAGAAGCAAACTGAATCAAGATGAGCAATTCTGTTGCGCTAAAGACGAGAGCGCAAGAAGCTAAAAAAAGGAAATCCCCTGCACCCATGCGGATATCGATAAAATGAGCCAAAATTCCAAGTATGAGGAAGGAGATCATGACCAGATTCCAGCCAGAGGAAGCTATTAGGATTAGGTGGAAAGTCATCCAGACCAGTAAGGGATATTCCTGATGGCGAAAGTCGTAGATGCCCAAGGTCAAACCAGCAGTGATTAGGATGACTTGACTCAAGGAAAGTAATTCCCAAGAGTAAAGCAGAAAGAGGAGTCCTAAGCCTAGTTCAAAGAGGGCATACCAGACAGGATAGCGGACCTTGCAGTAGCGACAGCAAAAGCGATTGAAGACCTGTGAGAGAATCGGAATCAAATCTAAGGGACGCAAGCGAGTCTGACAGGAATCGCAGTGACTGGCTGGACTGATAATGGATTGCTCTGGAAAACGGTCAATGACCAAACCAAGAAAGGAAGCGAGAATACTCCCGACAAGAAAAAAATAAATATCAATCATACTTATCTATTCGTAAAAAATAGGAGAAGTAGTATAATGGAGAGACATAGATAAGATGGTGAGGTCAAGATGATAATTCGTTTTGAAGAAAAGGTGAGCACAGAAAACGCTCAGCTCGTATGCCAATGGTCCAACTCCCTTGGCAAATCCTTTCAAGAACAATGGATGGGACCAAGGATTCCTTTTCCACTGACCCTTCAAGCCTTGCAAGACTTGGAAGGAGTCTTTTCAATCTTTGATGGACACGAGTTTGTCGGGCTTATCCAGAAAATCAGGCTAGAAGACAGCAATCTTCATATTGGAAGATTCTTTATCAACCCCCAGAAACAGGGGCAGGGCTTAGGTAGGCAGGCTTTAAGGAAATTTGTTAGTTTGGCCTTTGAAAATGAAGATATAGACAGTATTTCTTTAAATGTCCTCGAAGCAAATCAAAGAGCTCAGAATCTTTACCAAAAAGAAGGATTTGAAATCGTTCAAATGGTTGAAGCACCTGTACGGAAATACGTTATGAAAAAGGGGAGATAGGAAGAAACAAAGTCTTTTCCTGTGGTAGGTAGATTCCTATATATGAAATTGAAGGGATTTTAGGAAGCCAATTGGAGTGATTTTATCCATGATGGTAAAAAGGGTCTGGACAAAAATGATTGAGAAATAGTTGCTAAAAAAGCGTTTGCATGATACTATATATTGAAAGGAGGTGATAAGATGGTAGAACAAAGAAAATCAATTACCATGAAAGATGTTGCTTTAGAAGCAGGAGTTAGTGTTGGAACAGTTTCACGTGTAATTAATAAAGAAAAAGGCATTAAAGAAGTAACCTTGAAAAAAGTGGAACGAGCAATTAAAACCTTGAATTACATTCCAGATTACTACGCTCGAGGAATGAAAAAAAAAATCGAACAGAAACGATTGCAATCATTGTACCAAGTATCTGGCATCCCTTTTTTCAGAATTTGCTATGCATGTGGAAAATGAAGTCTATAAGAGGAATAATAAATTACTCTTATGTTCTATAAATGGTACAAATAGAGAGCAAGACTATCTGGAGATGTTGCGTCATAATAAAGTTGATGGAGTGGTTGCCATTACCTATAGTCCAATTGAACATTACCTGTCGTCAGAAATTCCTTTGTCAGTATTGACCGTACATACTCAGATATTGCAATTCCTTGTGTTTCATCAGATAATGATGCAGGTGGAAGAGAAGCAGCTAAACAATTAATTAGTAAAGGATGTCAGCACTTAGCCTTTGTGGGTGGACATAATACAACCATTAATGAAACCAAACGTCGTAGAATTTCATTTGAAAAGTATGTCCAAGAGCATAAAATACCTCTTAGTATTTTTGATTTGGATGAGACAGTTACTGACTATCATGGAAAGCTAGAGAGTTTCTTGGAAGAAAATCCTTCTATAGATGGAATTTTTACAATTAACGACTTTGCAGCTTTAGATGTTATTGATATACTAGAAAAAAATGGCAAACGTATTCCTCATGATGTCCAAATTATTGGATACGATGGAATTAAAATGGCTGGAGATAGAAATTATCTACTTTCAACAATTGAGCAACCCCTGGAGGAAATGGCTAGAGAAGCTGTACGAATCCTATTTGATATCATAGAAGGAAAGGCTGTTAATTTGCAGACAATCCTACCAGTAAAATTTGTTGAAGGAAAAACAACAAAAAAATGAAAATAAGTCTTGACAGAAAGCGCTATCAATGATAGAATGAATTCAGATAAAAAAGATTTATTTTTTAGAACAAAAATGAAACGTTTCAAAAAAGAAATAAATAGACAGCGCCAAGCGCTATCTTTTCTAGGAAAAAATGAAACGTTTCAAAAAAGGAGGTTGCTATGAATAGCAAAGCGAAGCAAGTTTCTCTTTGGGAAAGAATCAAGAAACAAAAACTCTTGTTATTGATGACTGTCCCTGGTTTAGTTTTAACCTTTATCTTTAAATACATTCCTATGTACGGGGTTTTAATCGCATTTAAAGATTACAATCCCTTAAAAGGAATTTTAGGGAGTGATTGGATTGGTTTTTCTGAGTTTACAAAATTCATATCCTCTCCCAACTTTGGTATCTTGTTAGCCAATACTTTAAAATTAAGTATCTATGGTTTATTGCTTGGCTTTTTACCACCAATCATTCTTGCTATTATGCTCAATCAACTCTTGAGTGAAAAAGTTAAAAAACGAATTCAGCTCATTTTATACGCACCAAACTTTATCTCAGTCGTTGTTATCGTTGGTATGATTTTCCTTTTCTTTTCAGTGGGAGGACCAATTAACAATTTTCTCTCTATGTTTGGAATGAAGGCTGACTTCTTGACAAATCCAGACTTCTTTAGACCTTTATACATCTTTAGTGGTATCTGGCAAGGAATGGGGTGGGCTTCAACGCTCTACACGGCAACGTTGGTAAATGTAGATCCAGCCTTAGTAGAAGCAGCACGACTGGATGGAGCCAATATCTTCCAACGAATCTGGCACATTGATATTCCAGCTCTTAAGCCTATTATGGTTATCCAATTTGTTTTAGCTGCAGGTGGAATCATGAATGTCGGATATGAAAAAGCATTCCTGATGCAGACATCGTTGAACTTGCCAACTTCTGAAATTATCTCTACATATGTCTATAAAGTTGGTCTTGTATCAGGAGACTATTCTTACTCAACAGCGGTTGGTTTGTTTAATGCAGTGATTAACGTAGTATTGCTAGTCGCGGTTAACCAAATCGTTAAACGCGTGAATAATGGTGAAGGAATTTAAGGAGGGAAGCATGAAAAATTCGATTATGGATACAAAATTTGATAGACGTATCTTACTCTTAAATAAAATCATTATTGTCTTTATCGTTTTGATAACCTTACTTCCTTTACTTTATATCGTCGTAGCATCCTTTATGGATCCTAAGGTTCTGGTTAGTAGAGGGATTAGCTTTAATCCAGCCGATTGGACGGTAGAAGGTTACCAGCGTGTATTCAGTGACCAATCTATTCTAAGAGGTTTTATCAATTCTCTACTATACTCTTTTGGCTTTGCGGCTTTAACAGTCTTGCTATCTGTGTTTACAGCTTATCCTCTTTCTAAGAAAGACTTGGTAGGGCGCCGTTGGATTAACTACTTCTTGATTGTAACCATGTTCTTTGGTGGTGGTTTAGTCCCAACTTACTTGCTGGTAAAAGATTTGGGCATGCTGAATACTCCATGGGCTATCATTGTTCCAGGTGCTGTCAATGTTTGGAATATTATTCTTGCTAGGGCTTATTTCCAAGGATTGCCTGAAGAATTAGTTGAAGCAGCGGTCATTGATGGTGCAAATGATTTACAGATTTTCTTCAAAATCATGCTTCCTCTTGCAAAACCAATTATGTTTGTTCTCTTCCTCTATGCTTTTGTCGGCCAGTGGAACTCATACTTTGATGCAATGATTTATATCAAGGATCCAAACTTGGAACCATTGCAACTAGTACTTCGTAAAATTCTCATTCAGAGCCAACCAGGTCAAGACATGATTGGAGCACAAGCGGCTATGAATGAAATGAAACGTTTAGCTGAATTGATTAAATACGCAACTATTGTCATTTCTAGCTTGCCATTGATTGTTATGTATCCATTCTTCCAAAAATACTTTGATAAAGGAATTATGGCTGGTTTACTTAAAGGATAAAAAAGAAAAAATAAAAGGAGTTTTCTCATGAAATTCAAAACATTCTCAAAATCAGCAGTTTTGTTGACAGCTAGTTTAGCAGTACTTGCAGCCTGTGGCTCAAAAAATACAGCTTCAAGTCCAGATTATAAGTTGGAAGGTGTAACATTCCCGCTTCAAGAAAAGAAAACATTGAAGTTTATGACAGCTAGTTCACCTCTAGCACCAAAAGACCCAAATGAAAAGTTAATTTTGCAACGTTTGGAGAAGGAAACTGGCGTTCATATTGACTGGACCAACTACCAATCCGACTTTGCAGAAAAACGTAACTTGGATATTTCTAGTGGTGATTTACCAGATGCTATCCACAACGACGGAGCTTCAGATGTGGACTTGATGAACTGGGCTAAAAAAGGTGTTATTATTCCAGTTGAAGATTTGATTGATAAATACATGCCAAATCTTAAGAAAATTTTGGATGAGAAACCAGAGTACAAGGCCTTGATGACAGCACCTGATGGGCACATTTACTCATTCCCATGGATTGAAGAGCTTGGAGATGGTAAAGAGTCTATTCACAGCGTCAACGATATGGCTTGGATTAACAAAGATTGGCTTAAGAAACTTGGTCTTGAAATGCCAAAAACTACTGATGATTTGATTAAAGTCCTAGAAGCTTTCAAAAACGGGGATCCAAATGGAAATGGAGAGGCTGATGAAATTCCATTTTCATTTATTAGTGGTAACGGAAACGAAGATTTTAAATTCCTATTTGCTGCATTTGGTATAGGGGATAACGATGATCATTTAGTAGTAGGAAATGATGGCAAAGTTGATTTCACAGCAGATAATGATAACTATAAAGAAGGTGTCAAATTTATCCGTCAATTGCAAGAAAAAGGCTTGATTGATAAAGAAGCTTTCGAACATGATTGGAATAGTTACATTGCTAAAGGTCATGATCAGAAATTTGGTGTTTACTTTACATGGGATAAGAGTAATGTTACTGGAAGTAATGAAAGTTATGATGTTTTACCAGTACTTGCTGGACCAAGTGGTCAAAAACACGTAGCTCGTACAAACGGTATGGGATTTGCACGTGACAAGATGGTTATTACCAGTGTAAACAAAAACCTAGAATTGACAGCTAAATGGATTGATGCACAATACGCTCCACTCCAATCTGTGCAAAATAACTGGGGAACTTACGGAGATGACAAACAACAAAACATCTTTGAATTGGATCAAGCGTCAAATAGTCTAAAACACTTACCACTAAACGGAACTGCACCAGCAGAACTTCGTCAAAATACTGAAGTAGGAGGACCACTAGCTATCCTAGATTCATACTATGGTAAAGTAACAACCATGCCTGATGATGCCAAATGGCGTTTGGATCTTATCAAAGAATATTATGTTCCTTACATGAGCAATGACAATAACTATCCAAGAGTCTTTATGACACAGGAAGATTTGGACAAAATTGCCCATATCGAAGCAGATATGAATGACTATATCTACCGTAAACGTGCTGAATGGATTGTAAATGGCAATATTGATACTGAGTGGGATGATTACAAGAAAGAACTTGAAAAATACGGACTTTCTGATTACCTCGCTATTAAACAAAAATACTACGATCAATACCAAGCAAACAAAAACTAGAGGTTGATTATGGGAGATAAGAAATACACAGTAGAAAAAGCCAATCGTTTTATAGCAGAAAATAAACATCTCGTTAATACTCAATATAAGCCTGAAGAACATTTTTCAGCTGAGATTGGTTGGATCAATGATCCAAATGGATTTGTCTATTTTCGTGGAGAATACCATCTCTTTTATCAATTCTATCCATATGATAGTGTTTGGGGACCTATGCACTGGGGACATGCTAAAAGTAAGGACTTGGTGACTTGGGAGCACTTGCCAGTGGCACTTGCTCCTGACCAAGACTACGACAGCAATGGTTGCTTCTCAGGCTCTGCCATTGTCAAAGACGATCGCCTCTGGCTCATGTATACTGGAAACATCGAAGAAGAAACAGGTGTTCGTCAAGTGCAAAATATAGCATTTTCAGACGATGGGATTCACTTTGAAAAGATTGAACAAAATCCAGTTGCAACTGGAGCAGACTTGCCAGATGAGTTGATTGCTGCTGATTTCCGTGATCCAAAACTCTTTGAAAAAGATGGACGCTATTACTCCGTAGTAGCTGCTAAACACAAGGATAACGTGGGCTGTATCGTTCTACTAGGGTCCGATAACCTAGTAGAATGGCAGTTCGAATCCATCTTTTTAAAAGGGATAGAACACCAAGGCTTCATGTGGGAATGCCCAGATTACTTTGAGTTAGATGGGAAGGATTGCCTTATTATGTCACCCATGCGTTATCAGCGTGAGGGAGACTCATATCATAACATCAATTCATCGGTTTTGTTCACGGGTAAGGTAGATTGGGAAGAAAAACTTTTTATTCCAGAATCAGTTCAAGAAATTGATCATGGCCAAGACTTCTATGCGCCTCAAACATTGTTGGACGATCAAAATCATCGTATCCTGATTGCTTGGATGCAGACATGGGGGCGTACCCTTCCAACCCATGACCAAGAACACAAATGGGCTGGTGTCATGACTTTACCTAGAATTCTAAGATTGGAAGATGGCAAACTAAGACAATTCCCTGTTAAAAAAGGCCAATATCAAATCCAAATAGATAAAGATTGTCATTTCCACTTAGGAAATGATACAGATTATCTTGAATTTGGTTATGACAGTAATGCGCAGCAAGTTTACATTGATCGTAGCCATCTTGTTCAAAAAATTCTAGGTGAAGAAGAACAGGACACTAGTCGACGGTATGTAGATATTGAAGCTAAAGAATTGGAAGTTGTTCTAGATAAAAATTCCATCGAGATTTTTGTCAATCAAGGTGAAGCAAGCTTGACTGCAACTTATTACTTAACGGTGCCAGCTGAGCTATCACGAATTGATTAAAAATTAAGTTATTTCTCCTAAAGAAAAAGTTCTCTTTCTAAAATAGTGGAAAGAGGACTTTTTGTGTTTTGGGTATATAAGCTTAGTTTATGGTATTTGTAAAATTGGTGTTGGATTATGATTTAAGCTAGTTTTCTAAAGAATTTGAAAAAATTTTATTTAAGCAAAAAAACCTTGGTTCCAAGACTTTTCCTGTTGTATTTATATGCCTCCTACAGGGATCGAACCTGTGACCCACGGATTAAGAGTCCGCTGCTCTGCCAGCTGAGCTAAGGAGGCAAAGAAAAAAGCTGTATTGGTGCCGAAACTTCACGGTTTGTATTGAACCCGCGCAATTAAGCAGGTGGGCAACTCGCTCTAACTGAAGCTGTTTCCGTGTGAGACGGCCTACATGCTGTTAGAAGACTTTTGTTTCCCTAATAATACAAAAAATAGTCGGTCAACACTTAAGTGTGAAGTCGTACACCACAGCGTTTCTATACTTATATGATACCACTTTTTCAAAAAAAATCAAGAGGAAAGTGCAATTTTTTGAAAAGGATTTCAGATTTTTCGCAAACGGTCGATAGCTTCCTTTCTTTGAGCCAAGGCCCGTTCATATTTACCAGTATCTTCTGCTTGGAAATAGTGATGATTACGAATTTTTTCTGGCAGATAGTCTTGCTTGACCCAATTTCCAGGATAGTTGTGTGGATAGAGATAGTCTTGGGCATTGCCAAGTTCCTTGCTTCCACTGTAGTGCCCATCACGCAGGTGTCGCGGAATAGGCAAGTGCCCTGATGTTTTGAGGTCAGCAAGTGCCTTATCCATAGCTACATAGGCTGAGTTGGATTTTGGAGAAAGGGCCAAATCAATCACGACATTGGCAATGAGAATGCGGGCTTCTGGGAATCCAATCCTTTGTGCAGCATCCAGAGCAGTCACGGTATGAATCTGGGCTTCAGGGTTGGCCAAACCGATATCTTCATAGGCGATAACGGTCAAGCGTCGAGCGAGACTTGGCAAATCACCAGCCTCAATCAAGCGGGCGGCATAGTGGAGACTAGCATCCACATCCGAGCCACGGATAGACTTTTGCAGGGCTGAGAGGACATCGTAGTGTCCATCCCCATCTTTGTCCATAGTAATATAACTCCGCTGCAGGCTATTTTCCATGATATCAAGGGTGATATGGCGAATGCCCTCGTCATTCTCAGGGGTAGAGAGAATAGCCAGGTCCAGCGAGTTAAAGGTAGAGCGCAGGTCTCCGTTTGTAGAGGTTGCGATGAAATCCAGCACATCCTCATCTAGTTCTACTGGAAAATCAAAACCACGCTCAGGGTTACTTAGAGCTATCTGCAGGGCCTCTTTGACGTCTTGGTTAGACAGAGGTTCTAACTCAAAAATTTGAACTCGGCTACGGATGGCAGGAGTGACCGAGAAGAAAGGATTTTCAGTCGTAGCGCCAATCATGATGACCAGTCCGCTTTCCAAGAGAGGCAAGAGGAAGTCCTGCTTGGTTTTATCTAGTCTATGAATCTCGTCTAGTAATAGGACGAGACCACCAGAGAATTTAGCCTCTTCCGCAATTTCTTGCAGTCGCTTTTTACTATCAACTGTCGCATTGAAAGTTCGAAAGGCATACTTGGTCGTTCCAGCGATGGCAGAGGCAATACTGGTTTTGCCGATTCTTGGAGGGGGCCATATAGAATCATGGAGGACAGGCGGTTGGCTTCCACCATGCGGCGGATGATTTTTCCAGGTCCGACCAGATGCTCCTGACCGATGACCTGGTCGATGGTTTTAGGGCGCATGCGAAGCGCGAGATTGTCTGGCATAACAGTCCTTTCTAAGGTGGATTTTAGTGTCATATTTTTTGAGCAGTATAACTTATCTAATATATCTTACTATGTCCATTCTAGCCTATTAGTTGTGATATTTCAATGGTTTTGTAACATTCCGGAGCTTTTGACTATTTAATTTAATGAGGAGAGGTATCAGCATGAGAGATTTGATTTTCCTTAAAGCTCAAAATAGGATAGTTGAGCCTAAAGAAGTGGAAGTGCTGACTTGAGAAATAATATTGCTGAATGTCATTGTATGAACTATAATGAAAAGAGAGGTGATAAGCAATGGAAATGATGGAACTACCAAGTCAGGAAATTTTGATTTTTACAAAACAAATTCGTCATTGGATTCTTAGTGATCAAGTTATTTCAGGGAAAAGAAAACTTTTCTTCCGAGAAGATACTCCAAAAGAGATTTTAGATTTGTACGAAAACATTAAATCTAAACTTGATTTTGCTTACCAAGAAGTTCATTCTAATAATGGGTTGAAAAAATATGAAAAATAGAATAATTGATGTTTTTGAAGTAGTAAATCGCCTCCTTGTAATAACTGTTGAAAATCCTGATTTTGAATACTTGAGAGTTAATCATACTCAATGAAAATCAAAGAGCAAACTAGGAAACTAGCCGCAGGCTGTACTTGAGTACGGTAAGGCGACGTTGACGTGGTTTGAAGAGATTTTCGAAGAGTATCAGTTTGTAAAAATTGGAGATAAAAAATATAGAGTACGCAGTGTTCCTATGATTCATTCAACTCCGCCTCAATCTGTCTTAGATCGAGATACTTTTACAATTGACTATACAGATGATGAATTGCTCGATAAAGAAGCAGTTTTTACTACTCATTAGAAAATAGGTATGAATAAATTGGCTTCCCTTAGAACCACATCTAGGGGCTTTTATGTATAATAGAATAATAAGTATCACTCCTTTACAATACGTGTAACACGTGTTATAATGGTGTTGTCAGGAGGTAAAAGCGCTATGCCTATGACACAAAAAGAGATGGTTAAACTCCTTACGGTCCATGGTTGGATAAAGACTAGAGGCGGTAAAGGTTCCCATATTAAAATGGAAAAGCAAGGGGAAAGACCTATCACAATCCCTCATGGTGAGCTGAATAAGTACACTGAAAGAGGGATAAGAAAGCAAGCTGGGTTGTAAAATTCAGTCCCTGCTTTTTGATATGGAGGTAGTGAAATGTTAGTTACGTATCCAGCTTTATTTTATTATGACGACACAGACGGAACAGAAGCGACTTATTTTGTCCATTTCCCAGATTTTGAATACTCAGCTACACAAGGAGAGGGGATTTCTGAGGCTTTGGCTATGGGGTCGGAGTGGCTAGGGATAACTGTTGCAGATTTGATAGAGAGTGATGGAGAGTTACCTCAGCCATCAGATATCAATAGCTTGTCTTTAATTGATAATGATCCTTTTAAAGATGATGAAGATTTCGTGTCAACCTATGACCTTGATAAATCTTTTATTTCTATGGTATCTGTTGATGTATCAGAATACCTAGGAAGTCAGGAACCCATTAAAAAGACTTTGACCATACCAAAATGGGCAGATAAGTTGGGACGAGAAATGGGACTTAACTTTTCTCAGACTTTGACAGACGCTATTGCAGATAAGAAAGTTCAAGCCTAAGATTAAGCGTGGTATCGTGGTAATAGTCAATAAAAAAGCACGTCCACTTGTGCTAGTTACTCGCCTATTGATTTTATAGATTTATTAGCCCTTTCGCGGGCTTTTTATATTGATTTTTATGAGAAATGAAGAAATCAGACTTTTAAGAAAATCACTGATACCAAGGGTTTAAATGAGGTAATATGGTATAATTAGGACATAAAATAATTTTGTGGTAAGATGGTAGTATCTATTTTAGCATATTTCCGAGCAATCGGGGCGATTAAAGAGTCGCATAGAAAGAGGACAAAATGGCAACATACGGATTTTTAGATGTTTTAGAGGAAGAGTTGGACAAGAACTTTCCCTTTGACTTTGAGATTAGCTGGGACAAACGCAACCATGCGGTAGAAGTGAGTTTTCTATTGGAAGCGCAAAATGCTGCAGGTGTGGAGATGGTGGATGAAGACGGAGAGGTTTCATCAGATGACATTCTTTTTGAGGAAGCGGTCCTTTTCTACAATCCTGCCAAGTCAACAGTCAATGAGGAAGACTATTTGACTGTTATTCCTTACCTGCCTAAAAAAGGATTTTCCCGTGAATTTTTAGCTTATTTTGCCCTTTTCCTTAAAGATACTGCTGAGGTTGGGCTAGATACCCTCATGGACTTTTTGGAAGATCCAGAAGCAGAGGAATTTGTTATGGAATGGAATCAAGAAGTCTTTGAAGAAGGAAAAGTTGGCTTGGAAGAGGGAGAATTTTATCCTTATCCAAGATACTAGGAGTTGGTTGGAGGTGTTATGAAGAAAATTGGGACTTATTTGGTTTATGTGCTAGCTGTTGTCTTTATTATGCTAGCTTTTGCTTGTGGAACAATCGCATTTGCAGAGTTGGGGTATTCCGCAGTTTTAGCCTTTACTTTTGGTTATGCCTTCGCTCTTCTAAGCATGTATTTAATCTTTATTCTTCATGAACTGGGTCATGCTTTTTGTGGCTACTTGACAGGCTATCGGCTGGTGGCTTTTGGATTAGGACATTTTATTTTGACCAAAAAGTCAGGCAGGTTTCATCTTAGTAGAACAGCCATTCTGAAAAATGTTGGTGCTCAATACATTGGTTTAAAAGAGGATGAAAGCGATCAAAGAATCATCCTGATGCTTTCAGGAGGCTTGATGGTTCATCTCGGCTTGATATTATTGGCGATAGTGTTTGGATTTTTGACAAGAAGCTGGTATTTTGCAGGGACTTGGATTTTTCTTAATTTATCTTTCTTCCTAAATAACATTTTGCCAGTCGACATCACCGATGGAGCAAAAATTTGGGAATTACTACAACACCCTGAAAATACCAAATACGCCTACCTGGTATTGAGACATTCTGCTCAAACTTTGCTTGCTCCTCAAGAATATGATTTGAAAGACTTTGTTCAAGCAGTTCCTGAGGATGCACGAGGGAGTTTTGCGGATGGTGTATTAGGTATGCAAGGTGAAGTTTCCATTTTGGAAGGGAAGGAAGAAGTAGCTAAACAGCAGTTTCAAGCATTACTTGAGAGGACAACTACTCCGATGATGCAGACAGTTGCCCAACTATCCCTGCTTCATATCGCCTTGTTGGAAGGAGATTTTGAGCAAGCGGAGCAATATGCTAGTATTCGACAGGTCAAATCGTTTCTGTCTCTCAAACTGTCCAATCTTCAAGTGATACAAGCCTGGTATCAATTAAAGGTGAAGAAAGATGTAGATCGAACTCGTAAGGCTCTCAAGATTGCTAGACAGAAAATGGATAGTAGTCGAATGTTGAGGGACGAGAAACGCTATTATGAAAACTTGTTAGCAGAGCTGGAAAAGGAAATGTTAGAAGGAACTGAAGATGGAACTAGAAATTTCTGATTTCCAAGGTTGCAAGATTGCCCTCTTTTGTGGGGATAAGCTACTGACGATTTTGCGTGATGACAAGGACGATATCCCTTGTCCCAACATGTGGGAGTTGCCAGGTGGTGGCCGTGAAGGGGACGAAAGCCCTTTTGAATGCGCTCGGCGTGAAGTTTATGAGGAACTGGGAATTCATTTAGATGAAGACTGTCTGCTTTGGAGCAAGATTTATCCTAGCGTAATTTTTAAAGGCAAGAAATCGGTCTTTATGGTTGGTCAGCTAAGACAAGAACAATTTGACAATATCATCTTCGGAGATGAAGGACAGGGCTATCAGCTGATGAATGTTGAGGAATTTCTTAGTTCCAGTCAAGTTGTGCCTCAGTTGCAAGAGAGATTAAAAGATTATTTAAAAGTAAGTGATTAGAAAGGATGGTTCAGTTACATTTCTAAACTGAACCCGCCCTAAACACTGTGCCAAAAAGATAAACTTCTCTTAGACACAAACGTCTTCAGAGAGTTTCCTATTTTGGCTTTGTGTTTTACGGGCTTGGTATCTTAATAATGGAAACATGGCAAGAGTTAAAAGTTACAGTGAAGCGTGAGGGAGAGGAGTTGGTTTCCAATCTCTTGATTGAGCTGGGAGCGCAAGGGGTAGCAATTGAAGACAGCATGGACTATGTGGGAAATGTGGACCGATTCGGTGAAATTTTCCCAGAGGTGGAGCAACAGGAAGAAATCGTAGTGACCGCCTACTACCCTGAAACGGTTGATGTAGCAGCAGTTGAAGCGGATTTGCAGGCTCGTCTGGCAGAATTGACCGACTTTATGGACCTAGGAGAAGTCAAGATGGGCACGACTGCCTTGGCTGAGGAAGACTGGGCTGACAACTGGAAGAAGTATTATGAACCTAAGCACGCATCACTCATGACCTGACCATCGTACCGTCATGGACGGACTATGAGGCAACAGCAGGAGAAAAAATTATCAAGCTGGATCCTGGTATGGCCTTTGGTACGGGGACCCACCCAACTACCAAGATGAGCCTTTTTGCCTTGGAACAGGTTCTTCGTGGTGGCGAAACGGTGCTAGATGTGGGGACTGGTTCAGGGGTTCTCTCTATTGCCAGCTCGCTTCTGGGGGCTAAAGAAATTTTCGCCTATGACCTGGATGATGTGGCGGTTCGTGTGGCTCAGGAAAATATTGAGCTCAACCCTGGCATGGAAAATATCCATGTAGCGGCTGGAGATTTGCTTAAGGGTGTGGAAATTGAGGCAGATGTGATTGTGGCTAATATCTTGGCGGATATCCTCATTCATCTGACAGAGGATGCTTATTGTCTGGTCAAGGACGAAGGCTACCTGATCATGAGTGGCATTATCAAGGATAAGTGGGACATGGTGCGCGAGTCGGCTGAATCAGCTGGATTTTTCCTCGAAACTCACATGGTTCAAGGGGAATGGAATGCCTGTGTCTTTAAGAAAACCAAGGATATCTCTGGTGTGATTGGAGGCTAGCATGCAGCAGTATTTTGTAAAAGGCAGTGCTATCTCTCCTGTCACTATCGAGGACAAGGAAACCAGTAAGCATATGTTTCAGGTTATGCGCTTGAAAGAAGAGGATGAGGTTACCTTAGTCTTTGATGATGGCATCAAGCGCTTGGCGCGCGTGCTGGATATGGAAAATCGTCAGTTTGAGTTGGTCCAAGAATTAAATGACAATGTGGAACTACCAGTCCAAGTGACCATCGCATCTGGATTTCCCAAGGGAGACAAGCTGGAGTTCATCGCTCAAAAAGTAACCGAACTGGGTGCTAGCCAAATCTGGGCCTTTCCTGCAGACTGGTCAGTTGCCAAGTGGGATGGCAAGAAATTGGGTAAAAAAGTTGAAAAACTAGAAAAAATTGCCCTTGGAGCAGCCGAGCAAAGCAAGCGTAATATTGTACCAAGTATTAAACTTTTCGAGAAAAAAGCAGATTTTCTAGCTCAGCTGGACCAGTTTGACTCTATCATAGTAGCCTATGAAGAATCAGCTAAAGAAGGAGAAGCCGCTGCGCTTCTGCAAGCAGTCACTGGTCTTGAAACAGGAGCCAAACTGCTCTTTATCTTTGGTCCAGAAGGCGGTCTGTCACCTGCAGAAATCGAAAGTTTTGAAGCTAAGGGAGCCGTTTTGGTAGGCCTAGGTCCTCGTATTTTGCGAGCAGAAACAGCACCGCTTTACGCCTTATCAGCCCTTAGTGTTTTAGTAGAATTAGAGAAATAAGAGGAAGAAAATGGAACAAAAACACCGTTCAGAATTTCCAGAGAAGGAACTCTGGGACTTAACAGCCCTATACCAAGACCGTGAGGATTTCTTGCGTGCAATCGAGAAAGCTCGCGAAGACATCAACCAGTTTAGCCGTGATTACAAGGGCAATCTTCACATTTTTGAGGATTTCGAGAAGGCCTTTGCGGAATTGGAACAGATCTACATTCAGATGAGCCATATTGGCAACTATGCTTTTATGCCTCAGACGACGGACTATAGCAATGACGAATTTGCCAATATTGCCCAAGCTGGGATGGAATTTGAAACAGCTGCCAGCGTAGCCTTGACCTTCTTTGACGATGCCTTGGTGGCAGCAGACGAGGAAGTCTTGGACCGTTTGGGTAAATTGCCACATTTAACAGCTGCCATTCGTCAGGCTAAAATCAAAAAAGCCCACTACTTAGGGGCAGATGTGGAGAAGACCTTGACAAATCTCGGTGAAGTTTTCTATAGTCCGCAGGACATTTATACTAAGATGCGAGCTGGGGATTTTGAAATGGCTGACTTTGAAGCCCATGGCAAGACCTATAAAAACAGCTTTGTCACCTATGAGAATTTCTACCAAAATCACGAGGATGCTGAGGTTCGTGAGAAATCCTTCCGTTCCTTCTCAGAGGGACTTCGTAAGCACCAAAATACGGCTGCAGCAGCCTATCTGGCTCAGGTCAAGTCTGAAAAACTCTTGGCTGATATGAAGGGATATGACTCTGTCTTTGACTATCTTCTAGCTGAACAAGAAGTGGACCGTGTCATGTTTGATCGCCAGATTGACCTCATCATGAAGGACTTTGCACCAGTCGCTCAGAGATACCTCAAGCATGTTGCCAAGGTAAATGGTCTTGAAAAGATGACCTTTGCAGACTGGAAATTGGACTTGGACAGCGCCCTCAATCCTGAAGTGACTATTGACGATGCCTATGATTTGGTCATGAAGTCGGTAGAACCTTTGGGGCAAGAATATTGTCAGGAAGTTGCTCGTTACCAAGAAGAGCGCTGGGTGGACTTTGCTGCTAACAGTGGCAAGGATTCCGGTGGTTATGCGGCGGACCCATATCGCGTACACCCTTATGTACTCATGAGCTGGACAGGCCGTTTGAGCGATGTCTATACCTTGATTCATGAAATCGGGCATTCTGGTCAATTCATCTTTTCAGACAATCATCAAAGCTATTTCAACGCCCACATGTCGACCTATTATGTTGAAGCACCGTCGACCTTCAATGAATTGCTACTCAGTGATTACTTAGAGAACCAGTCTAATGACCCACGTCAAAAACGCTTCGCTCTGGCTCATCGCTTGACAGACACCTACTTCCATAATTTCATCACCCACCTCTTGGAAGCAGCCTTCCAGCGCAAGGTTTATACACTGATTGAAGAAGGAGAAACCTTCGGAGCAAGCAAACTCAACAGCATTATGAAGGAAGTTTTGACGGATTTCTGGGGAGATGCCATTGAAATTGATGATGATGCAGCTTTGACTTGGATGCGCCAAGCTCACTACTACATGGGCTTGTATAGTTACACTTACTCAGCAGGACTAGTCATCTCGACTGCGGGTTACCTTCATCTTAAAAACTCAGAAACTGGAGCTGAAGACTGGCTCAATCTCCTTAAATCAGGTGGCAGCAAGACACCACTGGAGTCAGCCATGATTATCGGTGCGGATATTTCAACAGACAAACCACTTCGTGATACCATCCAATTCTTGTCTGATACGGTTGATCAGATTATCGCCTACAGTGCCCAGTTGGGAGAGTAAGGGGAATAGAGAGGTTGTTATAGAATTGGTATGGACAGTTATTTGCTTAAAAATCCATGTTTAAATCCCCCACTCCTTTTCGAGGAATTCTTTGCCCTGCTCTGTAATGGTAAGTGAACGTGGCGTTTGTGCAGGGATGACCAATTGTTTTTCACTGAAAAATTCTAAAAGAGCATTGCCGAGAGCTCCGCCGACATGATTTTTACGTTCGCTCCAATCCAAACATTTAGGGCAAAATTTCCGTTTTTTCTTTTTCAATTCATCCGTATCAATGTGTAATTTTCTTTGGAAATAAGACTTCCCAGCTTCAGTGAGTTGGAAGTCTTTTTCTGATTCGCTGAGGAGATTTTCTTGCAAGAGATAATTGGTAATGGAAATGCCAAGCTCACCAGCAATATGGTCATAGCAGGTGCGAGCGACCTTTAATTCCTTTTTGTGAATGTGTTGTTTATAACTTTTGACATCACGCTGAGGAGAGTAGAAGCTGAGAAATTCCAGCATTTCTGC
Organism: Streptococcus bouchesdurhonensis; assembly: GCF_948472335.1. Next base: position 142,584 of record NZ_CAOKTW010000002.1, read on the forward strand.
AATGGCAGCACTTTTTAAAGAATAATAATGAAAACGTCCATAGGTTTGTAGAGTGGTTACCTGTGCTTCGGTAAGTAATTTGAGGTGATAGCTGACAGTATGTTGCTTGATTTTGGTAAAGCTGGCAATTTCGTTAACCGTGTGAGCTTTTCCATCCATTAGAATATCTAAAATGTGCATCCGAGAAGGGTCTGATAAGAGTTTTGTGATGATGAAAATATCTGGTTCCATAAAAATTTTCTCCAAATTTCATATATCGATGATTTTCTATCTTTTATTATACTATAATTAAAGCACAAGATAAATAGATTTTTAAAATGTTTTACTAGAGAATATTTTAAATTTTATTGTCTGAGTTTAAATGGAGGTAAAATTACAAAAGTAATTTCAGCAGTATCCACAGTTGAAGGACGTTAATCTTAAGATTACATTCTCAACATTTTTTCAAAAGTGAATGGATTTTTCCATTCCTTTTGTCTATTTTAGGAGGAAATAGAATTGAATTTACCTAAAATTAAAGATATTCATAGTGTCCTATTTTTAAAGGATAAAATTAGATTAGGTATAGGAAAAGATTATGGTATTGAGATTGAGAATCTGGATGAGAAGTATACTCAGCTCATTAAGCTCCTCAATGGAAAACACACAATCAATGAAATTTGTAGTTTAGTTGATAACTTGTCTTCTAATGATGTAGAAGAAAGTATTTCTTTACTAGATACACTAGGGTATTTGGAGGATAATTTTGTTACTACAACTGAATTAACTTCAGAAGAATTGGACAGATATTCCGTAAATCTTAACTTTTTTAATACTTTAGATACATTATCTTTAACAAAATATGATTATCAGTTAAAATTAAAAAAGACGCGTATTTTGCTCTTAGGTATTGGTGGTATAGGAAGTAATATCTGTCTAGCATTGGCTGAATTAGGTATAGGGCATATTACAGCAGTTGATTTTGATACGGTCGAAGCTAGTAATCTCAATAGACAAATTTTGTATTCGACATCTGATATTGGAAAAAGAAAAGTAGAGGCTGCAAAAGAGTCGCTTAGAAAGTTTAATCCTTTAATTGAATTTGAGGTACTTGATAAAGAGATAGGTTCAAAAGAGGATGTTGATGAGTTAATAAAAACTTCAAAATGTGATATCGTAGTAAATGTTGCAGATTATCCAACAGGCTATATTGATTTTTGGGTCAATGAAGCTTGTGTTCAATACAATAAATTATGTCTGTCTGCTGTGGTGGGTAAGAAAAATGGGAAAGTATATTCAATTATTCCGTATAAAGCAGCGTGCTATTACTGTCAGTTTTTAGAGGATTTGGAAAAAATTCCTGAGTATGCTGAGGAGTTGGAGACTGTTCGTACGATGACAAATTCATTGGAACTAGAGATGTTCAGAACTCCGAATGGTGCTTTAGGTCCTGCTTGTCTATTTCAAGGGTATTTTATTTCGTTTGAAATTTTAAGATATATTTTTTGGGGATACGAAGCATTGCTAACATTTAATAAAAGATTCTCAATTGACTTTATAACATTCGAACAACATTTTGATGAATTAACAAAGTATCCAACATGCTCTATTTGTGGGGGAAAGAAAGAGTGAAGAAGTTAAGTGTTAAAAATCTAAAAAAGCAATATGGTTCTTATGAAGCTGTCAAGGGAATTAGCTTTGAATTGGGAGAAGGAGAGTGTTTGGGTATCTTGGGAATCAACGGTGCTGGCAAAACATCCACTTTAAAGATGATTTACTCACTGACCTCAATTTCCTCAGGAGAGATTGATATCTTGGGGCAAAATATTGAAACCAATCGTCGTAAGAGTAAATCTTGTCTGGGTATTGTAGGGCAGGAGGATATGCTGGACATGACCTTGAATGTTTATGATAATCTTTTTGCTCACGGTCTATGTTATGGTATCTCATCTGTCGAACTTAGGAAGAGAATCGATTCTCTCTTGGATTTTGTTCAACTGAGCAAACATGCGCAAAAGATGGTGAATCAGCTGTCGGGTGGGATGCGACGACGTCTTGTCTTGGCAAGAGCTCTCATCAATCGGCCTGATATTATCATTTTAGATGAACCGACAGTTGGTTTAGACATTCAATCCCGCAATATTATTTGGGATAAACTTTTGGAGTTGAAGGAATTAGGTGTTTCTATCATTATTACTTCCCACTATATGAATGAGATTGAATATTTGACAGATAGGGTGCTGATGCTCCACCAAGGGACTATCAAAGAAGAAGGAACTGTAGAAGACTTGCTCATCAAGTATGATGCTGACAACCTTGAGACGCTTTTTTTGGGGTTGACTGGGACAGAGAAGGAGGACTTGCATGTTTAAGTTATCATTTCAGTCCATCGGACACGTTGTGGTACGCAACTACATGAGTTTTAGAAATTTATTTAAAATTTCAATTGTCCCCAACCTTATCGACCCCTCTTTTATCTTTTAGCAATGGGATTTGGAGTTGGTGCCTATTTGACGCATGTTAACGGTATGCTCTACCGTGATTTTGTCATTACAGGTTTAATTGCTGCGACTGCCATGTCTGCGGCCACCGCAGAAACAACGGTCAATGCCTTTATCCAGTATAAGATTGAAAAGACTTATGATGCTATGTTGATGACGCCAATCAATACGAGTGATATTGTGGTGGGTCAGGCTATCTGGGCAGGTATTCGTGCAGTGATTTTCGGTGGGATTTTTTGGCTGATTTCCATGCTTATCACAGCGCATTTTCATGTCTTGATGTTATTGATTCCTCTGATTTTATTTATAGTGGGTTATTTGTTTGGTGTTTTAGGACTAATCTTTACCTACTTGGCACCGTCTAGGGAATTTCTGAATTACTACAATGTTTTGGTAATCCGTCCTCTTTATATGTTTTCAGATACCTTCTTTCCCATTACTTCCTTGCCCCCAATACTTGGTGATTTGACTTGGTTTTCTCCCTTGTATCACGCTACCCGCATGATTCGTATTATATGGGGAGGTGAGGTGACAGGTTTGTATCTTCATCTTATCTGGTTGATAGCCTTGGCGCTCTTGATAACGGTGCTTCCTATGTATATGTTACATCGTAGATATTATAGATAGTCTAATTATTTGTGATGTTGTAGTCATATTCTAATTTATACTAAACGTTATTCGAATTTGGACAGGTATGGGAACTGTGCCTATCAATATTGTAATTTATGGAAGTTGAAATAGTACGGTTCAGTTTTTAAAATATTGTTAGAAATTATAGTGAAATGAAATAAGAACAGGATAAATCGATCAGGACAGTCAAATCGATTTCTAAGAATGTTTTAGAAGTAGAGGTGTACTATTCTAGTTTCAATCTACTATGTTTTAAATTCCCTAATCAATTTGTATAGTCTTTATTTCATTGCCAAATTTCAAGTTCTCCATCAAGAAGTCTTCTCTGGGGGACTTGTAGTTCAAGTGTTTTTTAGGATAGTTATTAATCCAATTTTCGATGAATGCGACTTCTTTGGGAGTCGTTTTCTTAGTTCCTTTAGGTAACCATCTCTGAATGAGCCTATTGTGATTCTCATTAGTTCCCCTTTCCCAAGAGACATAGGGGGGTGCATAATAGATATGCTCCTTAGCACTGCTTTGAGGTTGTAGATAGAACTGACGAAGTCAGCTCAAAACATGGTTTTGAGGTTGTGGATAGAACTGACGAAGTCAGTAACCATACCTACGGCAAGGTGAAGCTGATGTAGTTTGAAGAGATTTTCGAAGAGTATTAATTGGTTAGAAGGATTCGTCTGTAAGATAAAGTTAGACGGAAAATGAGATAAAATCAAAAAGGATAGCCTCTCTGTGATGAGATGTTATCCTTTTTGATTTTAAAACTATTGCAAGTTAACCTTGTTTCTCAAAATATAGTAGGTTCCGAGATAAAAGATAGCTATGAATATGAGTTCTTTAACAATGCCTATGCTTGCTCCCATATAGAAATTATCATTAAATCCTGCAAGTGAATTGACATAGAAGTTAGTACTGGTATTGAAGAAGACTTCAATAAAGCCAATGACGATTTGGATCCCAATGTAGGCTGCAACAGCGAGTGCTGTACGGTATTCATTGAAAAGCTGTCCAATGGAAATAGCCAAGTAGATGCAGAGGATTCCAGAAACGGTATTTAGTAGGAAGGATAACCCCACAAGAGAGAGTTGAGGAAGGTATGTTCCTACAAGTGGGAACAAGTCATAATGTGACATCCATTCTGGAACCGTTATAGTCACAATAAGAAAAGCACTTAGAGCCAGTACAACCGAGCTAAGTATAGACCAGATAAAGGCTCCGACTAATTTAGCAGTGATGATATAGTGCTCAGAAACTGGCAAGGTCAAAGTCAGATAGCCTTGTCGGTCATAGACACTACCTTTAAAGCGTTTAATAATCAAGAAAATGGTTGAAATCCCCAGTGTAATCATCAAGCCACCAAAGACAGTAGCTAGAAAAATGAGTAGGACAGGTTGGTTTTCTTTGACAGGCAGATTGTTATAGGTCTGTGCTTGTATCCCGATAAGGGCAGAAAGGACTAGCACAGCACCATAAAGGGCTAAATACCACTTGTTAACATTTTTAAATTCGTAGCGAACTAAATTCCAAAACATAAATAATCTCCTTTGCTTAGGCCTTAAATTCCTGACGGAAGAGCTGGTCAATGGATTCACCAGACTCATAGCGAATGTCATCTACATTGCCTTGACGGACGACTTTTCCGTCTTTGAGGAAGACAATTTCATCCAAGATTGGCTCGATATCAGAAATCAAGTGGGTAGAAATCAAAACGGTAGAAGTTGGGGAGTAGTTGTTGATAATGGTATTGAGGATATACTCACGGGCTGCTGGATCCACCCCACCAATGGGTTCGTCCAGAACGTAAAGACGAGCATCACGGCTCATAACCAAAATCAGTTGTACCTTTTCCTTGTTTCCTTTTGATAGTTTCTTGAGACGACTATTTTCATCAATGCCGAGGTCTGCAAGTAGATGATGGGCGCGTTCAAGATTGAAATCTTTATAGAAGGTCTTGAAGTAGGTTAGGGCTTCTTTGACCTTCATTTGCTCATTGAGATAGGTCGTATCAGGCAAATAAGCTACAACGGCCTTGGTTGCTGGGCTTGGGTCCATGTCGTTGATGAGGACACGTCCTTGATCTGGTTGTAAGAGGCCGTTGATTAGTTTAATCAGGGTTGTTTTTCCTGAGCCGTTTGGCCCAAGAAGGCCGACAATTTTTCCAGCTGGAATGTCAAGAGAAACATTTGCAAGGGCTGGTGTTGCTCCATATGATTTGGATACATTTTCAAATGCTAGTAATGACATAGGCTTAAACTCCTTTAATATAATCACTGACTACGCCTGGTAGTTCTTCTTTTTCATAGCCAAAATGGGTCATGGAGGAAACGAAGTGTTCCAATTCTTCTTCTGATAATTGTTTGCGTGACTGGGCGATTAGCTCCTTATCCTTAGTCACAAATCGTCCAGTTGTTCGCTTGCTGTAGACAAATCCTTCTCGTTCAAGGTCTGATAAGGCTCTTTGGATGGTATTGGGATTGACACCAGCCTCACTAGCTAGCTCCCTCACGGTTGGAAGTTGTTGATTGGGTTCCAGTGTATGGGAAACAATCTGAAGCTTGATTTTCTCCATAATCTGTAAATAGATGGGTTTTTTGTTGTCAAATGTCCAGGACATCTTAGTCTCCTTTCTCTTACCCTTTTGTCTTAATTAAATAATACAACAAAACAAAAAACTTGTCAAGCAAAAAGAAGAATTGTTTTGGGAATCGTTTAAAAAATGGTATAATGAAAAGAAAACGATAAGGAGGGAAAGGATGCGTTGTCAAAAATGTGGGGCTACCAAGTCAAGTGTTATCGATAGTCGCCAAGCAGAAGAAGGGAACACCATTCGTAGAAGACGTGAGTGCGACGAATGCCAACACCGTTTTACAACCTACGAACGGGTAGAAGAAAGAACCTTAGTGGTTGTTAAAAAAGATGGCACACGGGAACAATTCTCCAGAGATAAAATCTTTAATGGGATTATCCGCTCAGCCCAGAAACGTCCTGTGTCAAGTGATGAAATCAACATGGTAGTCAATCGTATCGAACAGAAACTCCGTGGTCGAAATGAAAATGAAATTCAAAGTGAGGACATTGGGTCACTCGTCATGGAGGAGTTGGCTGAATTGGACGAGATTACCTATGTACGTTTTGCTAGTGTCTATCGTAGTTTTAAGGATGTCAGTGAGTTAGAGAGTCTGCTCCAACAAATCACCCAGTCCTCTAAAAAGAAAAAGGAAAGATAAATGAAGCCAATTGACCGTTTTTCTTATCTAAAGAATAATCGGGTGTCGCAAGATACCTCATCTCTGGTACAGTGCTACCTCCCGATTATCGGTCAGGAGGCACTGAGCCTTTATCTTTATACAATCAGTTTTTGGGATAATGGCAGAAAGGAATATCTCTTTTCAAGTATTCTCAACCATCTCAACTTTGGGATGGACAGATTTTTAAAATCCTTGAAAATCTTATCGGCTTTTAATCTCTTAACCCTCTATCAAAAGGGGGATGTTTATCAGCTAGCCCTCCATGCTCCTCTTTCAAGTCAAGATTTCTTGGAGCATCCTGTGTATCGCAGACTTTTGGAGAAGAAGATTGGTGATGCCGCTGTGGAGGATTTGAAAGATGAAAGTGCTGAGGGTGAAGAAATACCTGTCTCACTCAATCAAGTCTTTCCAGACTTAGCAGAACTGGGAAGTCAAGAAGACCTTAGTCTCAAGAAGAAAGTGGCCAACGATTTTGACTTGGATCATTTTCGTCAGCTTATGGCTCGAGATGGGCTTCGCTTTGCGGATGAGCAGTCCGATGTCTTAAACCTCTTTGCCATTGCCGAGGAGAAGAAATGGACTTGGTTTGAAACTTATCAATTGGCTAAGTCAACAGCTGTTTCCCAAGTCATTTCAACCAAACGCATGCGGGAAAAAATCGCTCAAAAACCTGTTTCCTCTGACTTTAGTCCTAAGGAAACAACCATTATCAAAGAGGCCAAAAGTAAAACTGCCCTGCAGTTCTTGGCAGAAATCAAGCAAACACGCAAGGGAACCATCACCCAAACAGAAAGAGAACTCTTGCAACAGATGGCTGGTTTGGGCTTGCTGGACGAAATCATCAATATCATTCTCTTATTGACCTTTAATAAGGTGGATTCGGCAAACATCAATGAGAAATATGCCATGAAGGTGGCTAATGATTATGCCTATCAAAAGATTCATTCGGCAGAAGAGGCAGTCTTGCGAATCCGTGAGCGTGGGCAGAAGAATCAGGCTCAAAAAAGCAGTACCCCTAGTCCTGCCAAGTCCAATGTACCCAAGTGGAGCAATCCAGATTATAAAAATGAAACCAGCGAGGAAACTCGTCTGGAACTAGAACGTAAGAAACAAGAACTATTAGCTCGATTAGAAAAAGGAGGAGATTAGATGGAAAGTGTCGGAGACGTACTCAAGCGTCAACCTAGCCGTTTTCATTATCAAGATTTGGTCCAGAAAATCATGAAGGACCCTGATGTTGCGGCCTTTATCCAGCAAGAATCCTTGACCCCAGAGGAATTGAATCGCAGTATCTCCAAGTTTAATCAGTACATCACCGAGCGCGACAAGTTTCTCCGTGGTGATACGGATTATATTGCCAAAGGCTACAAGCCGATTTTGGTTATGAATCATGGCTATGCGGATGTTTCTTATGAAGAAACTCCTGAGCTAATCGCGGCTGAAAAAGAAGCGGCTATTAAGAACCGTCTCAAGCTAATCAATCTACCAGCCAGTCTCAAGAAAGCTAGTTTGGCTCAAGTTGACTTGGATGATTTGGGGCGCTTACCAGTTTTTGAAAAGCTACTAGCCTTCGTGGAGCAATATCCAGCTATTCGAAAAGGTCTTTACTTATATGGAGACTTTGGTGTGGGTAAAAGTTTCATGGTGGCGGCCTTAGCTCATGATTTATCAGAAAAACGTGGTGTTTCATCAACTCTCCTCCACTATCCTAGCTTTGTCATTGATGTCAAAAATGCTATCAGTGATGGCAATGTTAAGACCTTGGTGGATGAGATTAAGCTGTCTGAGGTCCTGATTTTAGATGATATTGGCGCCGAGCAATCAACCGTTTGGGTGCGTGACGAAATCCTGCAGGTCATTCTCCAATATAGGATGCAGGAAAATTTACCGACCTTTTTCACATCCAACTTCAACTTTGAAGATTTGGAGAAGCATTTTGCGAAAGTGAAACATGGAAATGACGAAACCTGGGAAGCCAGACGGGTCATGGAACGCATCCGTTATTTGGCTGAGGAGACTCGTTTAGAAGGAGTAAACCGTCGATGACAGAAACCATTAAATTGATGAAGGCTCATACTTCAGTGCGCAGGTTTAAAGAGCAAGAAATTCCCCAAGTAGACTTAAATGAGATTTTGACAGCAGCCCAGATGGCATCATCTTGGAAGAATTTCCAATCCTACTCTGTGATTGTGGTACGAAGTCAAGAAAAGAAAGATGCTCTGTATGAATTGGTACCTCAAGAAGCTATTCGCCAGTCTGCTGTTTTCCTTCTCTTTGTCGGAGACTTGAACCGAGCAGAAAAGGGAGCCCAGCTTCATACCGATTCATTCCAACCCCAAGGTGTAGAAGGTCTCTTGATTAGTTCAGTCGATGCGGCTCTTGCTGGTCAAAATGCCCTGCTGGCAGCTGAAAGCTTGGGCTATGGTGGTGTCATTATTGGCTTGGTGCGTTACAAATCAGAAGAAGTGGCAGAGCTCTTTAACCTGCCTGACTACACCTATCCTGTTTTTGGGATGGCACTGGGTGTGCCAAATCAAGAACATGAAGTTAAACCTCGCTTGCCATTGAATCAAGTGGTGTTTGAGGAAGAATATCAGGAACAAACAGTTGATGTGATTGAGGCTTATGACCGTGTACAGGCTGACTATGCTGGGGCGCGTGCGACCACAAGCTGGAGTCAGCGCCTAGCAGAACAGTTTGGTCAAGCTGAACCAAGCTCAACTAGAAAAAATCTTGAACAGAAGAAATTATTGTAGAAAGTGAGAAATTATGGCCCTACCAACTATTGCCATTGTAGGACGTCCCAATGTTGGGAAATCAACCCTATTTAATCGGATCGCTGGTGAGCGAATCTCCATTGTAGAGGATGTCGAAGGAGTGACACGTGACCGTATCTATGCAACGGGTGAGTGGCTCAATCGTTCCTTTAGCATGATTGATACAGGAGGAATCGATGATGTCGATGCTCCTTTCATGGAACAAATCAAGCACCAGGCAGAAATTGCCATGGAAGAAGCCGATGTTATCGTCTTTGTCGTTCTGGTAAGGAAGGAATTACCGATGCAGACGAATACGTAGCCCGTAAGCTTTATAAGACCCACAAACCAGTTATCCTCGCAGTTAACAAGGTGGACAACCCTGAGATGCGAAATGATATCTATGATTTCTATGCCCTCGGTTTGGGTGAACCACTGCCTATCTCATCTGTCCATGGTATCGGTACAGGGGATGTGCTAGATGCGATCGTAGAAAATCTTCCAAATGAATATGAGGAAGAAAATCCAGATGTCATTAAGTTTAGCTTGATTGGTCGTCCTAACGTTGGAAAATCAAGCTTGATCAATGCTATCTTGGGAGAAGACCGTGTTATTGCTAGTCCTGTTGCTGGAACAACTCGTGATGCCATTGATACCCACTTTACAGATACAGATGGTCAAGAGTTTACCATGATTGATACGGCTGGTATGCGTAAGTCTGGTAAGGTTTATGAAAATACTGAGAAATACTCTGTTATGCGTGCCATGCGTGCGATTGACCGTTCAGATGTGGTCTTGATGGTCATCAATGCGGAAGAAGGCATTCGTGAGTACGACAAGCGTATCGCAGGATTTGCCCATGAAGCTGGTAAAGGGATGATTATCGTGGTCAACAAGTGGGATACGCTTGAAAAAGATAACCACACTATGAAAAACTGGGAAGAAGATATCCGTGAGCAGTTCCAATACCTGCCTTACGCACCGATTATCTTTGTATCAGCTTTAACCAAGCAACGTCTCCACAAACTTCCTGAGATGATTAAGCAAATCAGCGAAAGTCAAAATACACGTATTCCATCAGCTGTCTTGAACGATGTCATCATGGATGCCATTGCCATCAATCCAACACCGACAGACAAAGGAAAACGTCTCAAGATTTTCTATGCGACTCAAGTGGCAACCAAACCACCAACCTTTGTCATCTTTGTCAATGAAGAAGAACTCATGCACTTTTCTTACCTGCGTTTCTTGGAAAATCAAATCCGCAAGGCCTTTGTTTTTGAGGGAACCAATTCATCTCATCGCAAGAAAACGCAAATAAAAAAGTAGAATCTGGAATGACAGTTCCATTTTTTTGATATAATAAAATAATAGAAAACGCTATCAAAAGAAGGGGGATGTCGGTGATGGAACATTTGTTTAAATTCTTACTTTTAGCACCGTACTTTTATTTTGATAACTGGATTGAAAAGGCCAACAGAAATAGTAAGTTTTTTCCAATTTTTTATTATTTTTACTGGTTTTACATCCCCTTCTATTCTCTTTTTAGCCTTGCTTGGACAGTTGTTTCAGTTCTGTTTTTCAATACCGTCTTGAGAAATGTGACAGATATCAAGTTATGGGGCATTTGGTTTCTTTTTATTCTGCTAGCTATTGGTATGAATTGGTTAACTTATTCCTGTTTCAAAGAAATGTTTCGCTTGAGACAGGAACTAGGGAAGTCTAAGGGTGGAAGGCATTGATTTATATCGGTTTTTTAATAGGAGGTGGCTTATGAAGATTCCTCTCTTAACTTTGGCAAGGCATAAATTTGTTTATGTCTTGCTTACTTTGCTTTTTCTTGCTTTGGTTTATCGTGATGTTTTGATGACTTATTTCTTTTTTGATATTCATGCGCCCGATCTAGCTAAATTCGATGGACAAGCAATTAAAAATGACTTATTAAAATCAGCATTAGATTTTCGTATTCTCCAGTTCAATCTAGGTTTTTATCAATCATTTATTATTCCAATCATCATTGTTTTGCTAGGTTTTCAATATATTGAGCTGAAAAATAAAGTTTTACGATTGAGTATTGGAAGAGAAGTGAGTTATCAAGGGGTAAAAAGAAAGTTGACTTTGCAAGTTGCAAGTATCCCTTGTGTGATATATTTAGTGACTGTGCTGATAATTGCAATTTTAACTTATTTCTTTGGGACTTTTTCTCCTCTTGAATGGAATTCTCTATTTTCTAATGGGAGTAGTTTACAAAGGTTCTTGGATGGAGAGATAACAAGCTATTTGTTCTTTACTTGTGTCCTTCTAATCGGTATCTTCATCAATACGGTCTATTTTTTAAAAATAGTTGATTATTTAAGGAATGTGACTCGTTCGGCAATCGCCTATTTGATGTTTCTTTGGCTTGGTTCTATGTTACTCTATAGTGCCTTGCCTTACTATATGGTTCCTATGACGAGTTTGATGCAAGCTAGCTATGGGGATGTAAGTTTGATGAGACTCTTTACTCCTTATATCCTTTATATTGTCCCCTATATGGTACTTAAAAAATATGAAGATAATGTTTAAGAACTTTAACAATATTTGGCTAAAGAGAAAGATCGTTTTACTACTTCGTATAGTTCTGATGATGATTTTGATTAACTATCTATTGTCAATAGCGGTTCAAAAGCAGGATGTTTTTCTCTTTTTCAAGAGGGAATTGATTTCAATCTTTTCCTATAATGACTATTCTGAAGCGAATTTAGAAATCCCCAAATTCTTGTTAAACCTTTCGATTTTCATGGTTGGATGGCTCTCTGTCATTTTGCTTGAAAGTGATTTGGCAGACCATTACCATCACTTGATTCGCTATCAATCAAGCTCCTTTTTCGATTATACAAGGAAACGATTGGTTGTCATCTCTCTAAATTTTTTATTCAAGATTTATTTGTCTGGTTTCTTGGTTTACTTCCTCTAGGAATTCATTTCAAAACAGTCGCACCTTTCTTTTTACTTGCTCAGTTAATGATGTTGTACTTGCTACTGTCTTATCTGATAGCACTGATTAGTGCGGGCGCTGGTTTTTCCTTTTTTCTCTATTTTTTAGCATTTGTGGGACAAGAATGGATGATGGATCATATTGTAATAGTATATTTAGGACTCCTAAGTTTATTGGTTATCTTGATTGTTAGTCGTTTGGAAGAGAAATTTAAGAAAGGATAAACGATGAGACTTGAAATTATAAATGGACAGAAAATTTATGGGAAAAGACCTATTTTAAATCAGTTGAATTTGGTGTTTCAATCAGGAAAAATTTATGGACTTAAAGGTGATAATGGATCTGGTAAGACAGTTCTTTTAAAGATACTTGCTGGTTATATTAAGCTTGATAAAGGAAAAGTTCTTCAAGATGGCAAAGTTTACGGGGTAAAAAATCATTATATTCAGGATGCAGGGGTTTTAATTGAAAAAGTTGAGTTTCTATCTCATTTATCCCTGAGAGAAAATTTGGAACTGTTAAGGTATTTTTCATCTAAAGTTACGGAAAAAAGAATTGCCTATTGGATTCAATACTATGATTTACAGGAATTTGAAGACGTTGAGTACCGTCATTTATCCTTAGGAACGAAACAAAAAATGGCTTTGATCCAAGCCTTTATTGCCGAACCATCTATACTCTTTCTCGATGAACCTATGAATGCTTTGGATGAGAAGAGTGTGAGGTTAACCAAACAGGTCATTTTATCTTACCTGAAAAAAGAAAATGGTCTGGTTATCCTGACATCACACATATCGGAAGATATTTCAGACCTTTGTACAGATGTATTAGTTGTCGAAAATGGGCATATACAGTATTCAAAAGATATACAAGCTTAGGAGGTAGCTTATGGTACATCTAAAATCATTTATTACACGCTATTCCAAGGTCTATATTGGTTTAGTTCTGTTAATATGGATTGCTTTCTTCTTTCTTCCTTGGGGCAGTCCGATTCTGGGGGGAAGATTGACCTCTTCAGCATACAGAAAGTCTTGCTAGTTTTTGGCATTCTGTCCATTTTGATGGCCTTGCTGTCCAAGAAAGTCAGTCTTTTTGTTTTTGGATTGATCTGCTGTCTTTCTCTTTGGATTAACCTATTTATCCTATTTGCTATTTTGCCGATTTTTGGTAATTAAAGTATCATAAAAGTCAGAGAGGTTAGCTTGAAAACTAGCCTCTTTTTCCTTTTCAAAATGGGGATTCTTCCTTGAAAATAATCAGTAATTGTGCTAAAATTAAAAGAACATTCTAAAATATTCGGAATTTAAAGTAAGGAAAAACATGGCTAATATTTTAAAAACAATTATCGAAAATGATAAAGGAGAAATCCGTCGTCTGGAAAAGATGGCTGACAAGGTTTTCAAATACGAAGACCAAATGGCTGCTTTGACTGATGACCAACTAAAAGCAAAAACAGTTGAATTTAAAGAACGTTATCAAAATGGAGAATCGCTGGATTCATTGCTTTATGAAGCATTTGCGGTTGTCCGTGAGGGTGCCAAACGTGTCCTAGGTCTCTTCCCATATAAGGTTCAGGTCATGGGGGAATCGTTCTTCACCATGGTGACGTGCCAGAGATGCGTACAGGGGAAGGGAAAACCTTGACTGCGACTATGCTTAGGATACCTCAATGCCCTTTCAGGCAAAGGGGTTCACGTAGTTACGGTTAACGAATACCTATCAGAACGTGACGCGACTGAGATGGGTGAATTGTACTCATGGCTTGGTTTGTCAGTAGGGATTAACTTGGCTGCCAAATCTCCAATGGAGAAAAAGAAGCCTATGAGTGTGACATTACCTACTCAACCAACTCAGAAATCGGATTTGACTACCTACGTGATAACATGGTCGTTCGTGCTGAAAACATGGTACAACGTCCGCTTAACTATGCCTTGGTCGATGAGGTTGACTCTATCTTGATTGACGAGGCCCGTACACCTTTGATCGTATCAGGTGCTAATGCAGTTGAAACCAGTCAGCTCTACCATATGGCAGACCACTATGTAAAATCTTTGGACAAAGACGACTACATCATCGATGTGCAGTCTAAGACTATTGGTTTGTCTGATTCAGGGATTGACAAGGCTGAAAGCTACTTCAAGCTTGAAAATCTCTATGACATCGAAAACGTAGCTCTTACTCACTTTATCGATAATGCCCTTCGTGCCAACTACATCATGCTTCTCGATATTGACTATGTGGTGAGCGAAGAGCAAGAAATCTTGATTGTCGACCAATTTACAGGTCGTACCATGGAAGGTCGTCGTTATTCTGATGGCTTGCACCAAGCTATTGAAGCCAAAGAAGGTGTGCCAATCCAGGATGAAACCAAGACATCTGCCTCAATCACGTATCAAAACCTTTTCCGTATGTACAAGAAATTGTCTGGTATGACGGGGACAGGTAAGACTGAGGAAGAAGAATTCCGTGAAATCTACAACATTCGTGTTATTCCAATCCCAACAAACCGTCCTGTTCAACGGATTGACCACTCAGACCTTCTTTATGCAAGTATCGAATCTAAGTTTAAAGCGGTTGTCGAAGACGTTAAGGCTCGTTACCAAAAGGGTCAGCCTGTCTTGGTTGGTACAGTAGCGGTTGAAACTAGTGACTACATTTCTAAGAAATTGGTCGCAGCTGGTGTTCCTCACGAAGTCTTGAATGCCAAAAATCACTATAGAGAAGCCCAAATCATCATGAATGCTGGTCAACGTGGTGCCGTTACCATCGCAACCAACATGGCGGGTCGTGGTACCGACATCAAGCTTGGTGAAGGTGTTCGTGAACTTGGAGGACTTTGTGTGATTGGTACAGAACGTCATGAAAGTCGTCGTATCGATAACCAGCTTCGTGGACGTTCAGGTCGTCAAGGAGATCCAGGTGAGTCACAATTCTACCTCTCTCTTGAAGATGATTTGATGAAACGTTTTGGTTCTGAACGCTTGAAAGGCATATTTGAACGCTTGAATATGTCTGAAGAGGCCATTGAGTCTCGTATGTTGACGCGTCAGGTTGAGGCAGCTCAGAAACGTGTCGAAGGAAATAACTACGATACCCGTAAACAAGTCCTTCAATACGACGATGTCATGCGTGAACAACGTGAGATTATCTATGCTCAACGTTACGATGTCATCACTGCAGACCGTGACTTGGCACCTGAAATTCAGGCTATGCACAAACGCACGATTGAACGTGTCGTCGATGGTCATGCGCGTGCCAAACAAGATGAAAAACTTGAAGCAATTTTGAACTTTGCTAAGTACAACTTGCTTCCAGAAGATTCTATTACGATGGAAGATTTGTCAGGCTTGTCTGATAAGGCCATCAAGGAAGAGCTTTTCCAACGTGCCTTGAAGGTTTATGATAGTCAGGTTTCAAAACTACGCGATGAAGAAGCAGTTAAAGAATTCCAAAAAGTTTTGATTCTACGAGTGGTGGATAACAAGTGGACAGATCATATCGATGCCCTTGATCAATTGCGTAACGCGGTTGGACTTCGTGGTTATGCTCAGAACAACCCTGTTGTTGAGTATCAGGCAGAAGGTTTCCGTATGTTTAATGATATGATTGGTTCGATTGAGTTTGATGTGACACGCTTGATGATGAAAGCACAAATTCATGAACAAGAAAGACCACAGGCAGAACGCCATATCAGTACAACAGCGACTCGCAATATCGCTGCTCACCAAGCAAGTATGCCAGAAGATTTGGATTTGAGCCAGATTGGACGCAATCAACTTTGCCCATGTGGTTCTGGTAAGAAGTTTAAAAATTGTCACGGTAAAAGACAATAAAATGAGATAGTTTAGAGGCGGATATCTTGTGAAAAGTAAATTTTTACTTGGTATCCGTTTGCTTTATAAGGAGATGACTTATGGTATTTACAGCAAAAAGTCCTAAAATAAATATCGAAGAAGTTCGTGCCTTATCAAAATTAGAAGGCCAAGCTTTGGAGAGAAAATCACAGCGCGATCAAGAGCTAGAAGCCATCATGCGTGGAGAAGACCAGCGGATTCTCTTGGTAATCGGTCCGTGCTCATCTGACAACGAAGAAGCTGTCCTTGAATACGCTAAGCGTTTGGCAGTCCTACAAGAAGAAGTGGCAGATCGTATCTTTATGGTTATGCGTGTTTATACTGCCAAACCCCGTACCAACGGAGATGGCTATAAGGGCTTGATTCACCAGCCTAACGCGACAGAAGCGCCTAGTCTTATCAATGGAATCAAAGCCGTTCGCCATCTTCACTATCGTGTCATCACAGAAACAGGGATGACAACTGCTGATGAAATGCTTTATCCTGAAAACCTTCCGCTTGTAGATGATTTGATTTCTTACATGGCAGTTGGTGCCCGTTCAGTTGAAGACCAGCAACACCGCTTTGTGGCAAGTGGGGCAGGATTTTCTACTGGTTTTAAAAATCCAACCTCTGGAAATCTCAATGTCATGTTTAATGGGATTTATGCTGCTCAAAACAAACAAAGTTTCCTTTTCTTAGGAAAAGAAGTAGAAACAACTGGGAACCCGCTTTCACACGCTATTCTTCGTGGTGCTCTTAATGAGTATGGTAACAATATTCCCAACTACTATTATGACAATTTAATTGAGACCATTGCCCAGTATGAGAAAATGGGCTTGGAAAATCCTTTTATCATCATTGATACCAATCATGACAATTCTGGTAAGCAGTATATGGAACAGATCCGAATTGTCCGCCAGACCTTGATTAACCGTGCTTGGAATGAAAAAATTAAGCAGTTCGTTCGTGGTTTTATGATTGAGTCTTATCTGGAAGATGGTCGACAAAATGAGCCAGAAGTATTTGGTAAGTCTATCACAGACCCTTGCTTGGGTTGGGATAACACAGAAGCTCTTGTCAGAGAAATTTACAAAACGTTAGGAGAATAAGATGGCATTTATTGAAAAAGGTCAAGAAATCGATATGGAAGTCATTAAGGCTGAAACCCAATTGTCTGCGGAAGCCTTGAGACTCAAGGAAAGCCGTGACAGGGAATTGGCAGACATTATTTCAGGGGAAGATGACCGTCTCCTTTTGGTAATTGGTCCTTGCTCTTCTGATAATGAAGAAGCTGTCTTGGAATATGCCCGCCGCTTGTCAGCCTTGCAAAAGAAGGTAGCGGACAAGATTTTCATGGTTATGCGCGTTTATACTGCTAAGCCTCGTACCAACGGAGACGGCTATAAAGGGTTGGTTCACCAGCCAGACACTTCTAAGGCTCCAAGCCTGATTAACGGTTTGCAGGCTGTGCGCCAGTTGCACTACCGAGTGATTACAGAGACTGGTTTGACGACGGCAGATGAGATGCTTTATCCGTCAAATCTAATCTTGGTGGATGACTTGGTCAGCTACCATGCTGTTGGCGCTCGTTCTGTGGAAGACCAAGAGCACCGCTTTGTGGCTTCTGGGATTGATGCACCAGTAGGGATGAAAAATCCAACCTCAGGAAATTTGGGTGTTATGTTTAACGCCATCTATGCTGCTCAAAATAAGCAAACCTTCCTTTATCATGGGCAGGAAGTTGAGACTTCAGGTAATCCTTTGTCCCATGTCATCCTCCGTGGAGCAGTTAATGAGTATGGCAATTATATGCCGAATTACTACTATGAAAACCTACTCCAAGCCATTGAACGCTATGAAACCATGGGACTTGAAAATCCCTTTATCCTCATTGATACCAACCATGATAACTCAGGCAAGCAGTATATGGAGCAGATTCGAATTGTTCGCCAGACCTTGCAAAATCGTGATTGGAATGAGAAAATTAAAAAGACAGTTCGAGGATTTATGATTGAATCTTACCTAGCAGATGGTCGTCAAAACCAACCAGAGGTCTTTGGCTGCTCTATTACAGATCCTTGCCTAGGTTGGGAAAATACAGAGGCTTTGGTAGAAGAAATCTATGCTACCTTGGCAGAATAAGTGAAAAGGATGGAGTTGGGGAATCTCAACTCCTTTTGATGAGAATGATAGTTGGACACGGAATTGACATCGAAGAATTGGCTTCGATAGAAAGAGCGGCTGCACGACATGAAGGCTTTGCCAAGCGCGTGCTGACAGCCAAGGAAATGGAACGGTTTAACAGTCTTAAAGGGCGCAGGCAAATCGAATATTTGGCTGGTCGCTGGTCGGCTAAAGAAGCCTTTTCCAAGGCCATGGGAACGGGAATTGGCAAGCTCGGTTTTCAGGATTTAGAAGTCTTAAACAATGAACGCGGGGCGCCTTATTTTAGTCAGTCACCATTTTCAGGAAAAATTTGGCTATCTATCAGCCATACCGATCAGTTTGTGACAGCCAGTGTCATTTTGGAGGAAAATCATGCAAGCTAGTCCGCATAGACCAACCAAGGCTCTGATTCATCTGGGAGCTATTCGACACAATATTCAGCAAATGGGGGCTCATATCCCTGAGGGGACACTCAAGTGGGCAGTGGTCAAAGCCAATGCCTATGGGCATGGGGCAGTAGCTGTTGCCAATGCGATTCAAGATGATGTCGATGGCTTCTGCGTTTCCAATATTGATGAAGCTATTGAACTCAGACAAGCTGGACTCAGCAAGCCAATCCTCATTTTAGGAGTTTCTGAGCTAGAAGTTGTTGCTCTAGCTAAAGAATATGACATCACCTTGACAGTGGCTGGACTGGAGTGGATTCAAGCACTCTTAGATAAGGAAGCGGACCTAACTGGATTGACAGTTCACCTCAAGATTGACTCAGGGATGGGACGGATTGGTTTTAGAGAGGCTAGTGAGGCTGATCAGGCTCAAGACTTGCTCCAACAACACGGTGTTCGTGTTGAAGGAATCTTTACCCACTTTGCGACTGCTGATGAGGAATCAGATGACTATTTTAATGCCCAGTTAGAACGGTTTAAAACCATTCTATCAAGTATGAAAGGTCTTCCAGAGCTGGTTCATGCCAGTAATTCGGCAACGACCCTTTGGCATGCAGAGACTATTTTTAATGCGATCCGTATGGGAGATGCCATGTATGGTCTTAATCCTAGCGGAGAGGTCTTGGATTTACCCTATGACTTGATTCCAGCCTTGACCTTGGAGTCTGCTCTGGTTCATGTCAAGACAGTTTCAGCTGGAGCTTGCATGGGCTACGGGGCGACCTATCAGGCAGATAGCGAGCAGGTCATCGCGACCGTGCCAATCGGCTATGCAGATGGATGGACAAGAGACATGGAAAATTTCTCTGTCTTGGTAGATGGCCAAGCTTGCCCAATTGTCGGCAGGGTTTCGATGGACCAAATCACTATTCGATTGCCTAAGCCTTACCCACTCGGAACCAAGGTAACCTTGATTGGCTCCAATGGGGATAAGGAAATCACTGCAACTCAGGTAGCGTCCTACCGTGGGACTATTAACTATGAGGTGGTTTGTCTTCTCAGCGACCGCATTCCGAGAGAATATGATTAGAAAAGAAAGGAGTGGAGCATGAATCTACATCAACCCTTGCATGTCTTACCTGGTGTGGGACCAAAGTCAGCAGAAAAATACGCCAAACTAGGAATTGAAAACTTGCAAGACCTCTTGCTTTACTTTCCTTTCAGATATGAAGATTTCAAAACCAAGCAAGTGCTGGAGCTGGAAGACGGAGAAAAGGCAGTTCTGTCTGGACAAGTAGTGACTCCTGCCAGTGTCCAGTATTATGGTTTCAAGCGCAATCGTCTGCGCTTTAGCCTCAAGCAGGGAGAAGTCGTTTTTGCGGTGAACTTCTTTAACCAGCCCTATCTGGCTGATAAGATAGAGTTGGGAGCAACTCTTGCTGTCTTTGGAAAATGGGACCGTGCCAAGGCTAGTCTGACTGGGATGAAGGTCCTGGCTCAGGTGGAAGATGATCTCCAACCTGTCTATCGCTTGGCTCAGGGAATCAGTCAGGCCAGTCTGGTCAAAGTTATCAAGACAGCCTTTGATCAGGGACTGGACCTCTTGATAGAAGAAAATCTGCCCCAGTCTTTACTAGACAAATACAAACTCATGTCCCGTTGTCAGGCTGTTCGTGCCATGCATTTCCCCAAGGATTTGGCAGAATACAAGCAGGCTCTTCGCCGTATCAAATTTGAGGAACTCTTTTATTTTCAAATGCAATTGCAGACGCTCAAGTCTGAAAATAGAGTTCAGGGAAGTGGTCTGGTTCTGAATTGGTCTCAGGAAAAAGTGACAGTAGTTAAAGAAAATCTACCTTTTTCCTTGACCCCAGCTCAAGAAAAAAGTTTGCTGGAAATTTTAACCGATATGAAGTCCGACCACCACATGAATCGTCTCCTACAAGGGGATGTGGGGAGCGGAAAAACGGTGGTCGCTGGCTTGGCCATGTTTGCGGCGGTGACAGCTGGCTATCAAGCAGCCCTCATGGTGCCAACAGAAATCCTTGCAGAGCAACATTTTGAGAGTCTACAGAGTCTCTTTCCAGACCTAAAACTGGCTCTCTTGACAGGTTCCTTAAAAGCTGCAGAAAAGAGAGAAGTCTCGGAGACTATTGCTAAGGGTGAGGCTGATTTGATTATCGGAACCCACGCTCTGATTCAGGATGGGGTGGAGTATGCTCGTCTTGGTTTGATTATCATCGATGAGCAACACCGTTTTGGTGTGGGGCAAAGGCGTATTTTACGGGAAAAAGGCGACAATCCAGATGTCCTCATGATGACGGCGACTCCCATTCCACGGACGCTTGCCATCACAGCCTTTGGAGATATGGATGTTTCCATTATCGACCAGATGCCAGCAGGTCGGAAGCCTATTGTGACGCGCTGGATCAAACATGAGCAACTAGCTCAGGTTTTGACTTGGTTAGAGGGGGAAATCCAAAAAGGTTCTCAAGCCTATGTCATCTCTCCTTTGATTGAAGAATCAGAAGCTCTAGATTTGAAAAATGCCATTGCCTTATCAGAAGAGCTGACGGCTCATTTTGCAGGTAAGGCAGAAGTGGCTCTTCTACATGGTAAGATGAAGAGTGACGAAAAAGACCAGATCATGCAGGATTTCAAAGAGAGAAAGACGGATATTCTGGTTTCGACGACGGTTATCGAGGTTGGGGTCAACGTTCCTAATGCTACGGTCATGATTATCATGGATGCCGACCGTTTCGGTCTCAGTCAGCTTCACCAGCTTAGAGGTCGTGTCGGTC
Source organism: Streptococcus bouchesdurhonensis (assembly GCF_948472335.1). Next base: position 163,861 of record NZ_CAOKTW010000002.1, read on the forward strand.
GGGGGGACAAGCAGTCCTATGCTGTTCTCGTTGCCAATCCCAAGACTGATTCTGGGAACGACCGCATGCGCATCATGACAGAAACGACCAATGGATTTGTCCTGGCCGAAGAAGATTTGAAAATGCGTGGTTCAGGTGAAATTTTTGGAACCAGACAGTCAGGACTCCCAGAGTTTCAAGTAGCTGATATTATCGAAGATTTTCCGATTTTAGAAGAAGCCAGAAAGGTTGCTAGCTACATTAGTTCTATTGAAGGCTGGCAAGAGGATCCAGAGTGGCGCATGATTGCCCTTCATTTGGAAAAGAAAGAACATCTGGATTAAGCTTTCTCTAAGGAAAACTTAAGCTAGCTTTCAGGTTTGACCCTTATACTAGAGTCATCAAAAAGAAACGAGGACTCTCATATGACAGTAACGATTAAAGTAAATTACCAAACTACTTTCCAAAAGAAAGAAGCAAAAAACTAAGATTGAATAAAGGAAGAAGAGCGAAATGCTCTTTTTTCGTTTCTAAAACTACTTTCAGTCAATAGGCTTGAAGGAGGAAAAGCTAAATTCACTTTCTATTTATCCTTCTTTCTTGCATTGCTTTCTTAGATGTGCTACAGTTGTGGTAGCGATTACAAAATAAAAGGAGCATGCTATGAAAAATCCAGCTTTGTTAGAAGAAATGAAGACTTATAAAGGCAGGGACGAGGTTCCGGAAGATTTTGATGCTTTCTGGGATGAGGAAGTGAAAAAAGTTTCCACGCTTCCAGCCTACCACTTGGAGGAAAGAGATTTCCACATTCCTCAAGTCAAGTGCTATGAACTAACCTTTGAAGGAAGCAATGAAGGCAAGGTCTATGCACGCGTCGTTCTTCCAAAGAGTGAGGAGAAGGTTCCGCTAATCTTCCATTTTCATGGTTATATGGGACGTGGCTGGGATTGGGCCGACATGCTGGGCTTCACCGTAGCTGGTTACGGTGTTGTTTCCATGGATGTTCGAGGCCAGTCGGGCTATTCACAAGACGGTTTGCGTTCTCCTCTAGGAAATACGGTTAAGGGACATATTATCCGTGGTGCTGTGGAGGGTCGGGATCACCTCTTTTATAAGGATGTTTATCTGGATATTTACCAGTTGGTTGAAATTATTGCTAATCTGCCTGAGGTAGATGAGAAGCGTCTTTCTAGCTATGGTGCCTCTCAAGGTGGTGCTCTAGCTTTGGTTGCAGCAGCGCTCAATCCTCGAATTCAGAAAACAGTTTCCATCTATCCCTTCTTGTCAGACTTCAGACGGGTGATTGAGATTGGCAATACTAGTGAGGCTTATGATGAACTTTTCCGTTATTTCAAGTTCCACGATCCTTTTCATGAAACAGAGGAGGAAATCATGGCGACCCTTGCCTATATCGATGTCAAAAATCTTGCCCATCGTATCCAAGGTGAGGTTAAGATGATTACGGGCTTGGACGACGATGTTTGCTATCCCATTACCCAGTTTGCGATTTACAATCGTTTGATCTGCGATAAGGCTTATCGCATCATGCCTGAGTATGCCCACGAAGCCATGAATGTTTTTGTCAATGACCATGTTTATAACTGGCTCTGTGGGAGTGAGATTCCTTTCAAATATCTAAAATAAGGAGTCGACTCTAGGCACAAAATCTTAAAAATCACAAACACGCATAGTATCAGGGGATTAAGAAGACTTGATACTATGCGTTTTATCATGGAAATATTTATAGAATTTTTTGTTGCTAGCTTTGTCAAATTGCTTAAAATAATTTTTTTCAGAAAGCAAAAGCCGATACCTATCGAGTAGGGTAGTTCTTGCTATCGTCAGGCTTGTCTGTAGGTGTTAATACTTTCCAAAAATCTCTTCAAACCACGTCAGCTTCGCCTTGCCGTAGGTATGGTTACTGACTTCGTCAGTTTCATCTACAACCTCAAAACGGTGTTTTGAGCTGACTTCGTCAGTTTCATCTACAACCTCAAAACGGTGTTTTGAGCTGACTTCGTCAGTTTCATCTACAACCTCAAAACGGTGTTTTGAGCTGACTTCGTCAGTTTCATCTACAACCTCAAAACGGTGTTTTGAGCATCATGCGGCTAGCTTCTTAGTTTGCTCTTTGATTTTCATTGAGTGTAAAAAACAGATGAGTCTCTGTTTTCTTTTTATGGACTATAAATGTTCATCTGAAACTACTTTCAAGGATATTATTATACAAAAGAGTTTCTTGAAACTAAAATCTATTATACTACACTGTATTGAAAGCGTTTTAGAAATGAGGTATAATAAATTTGCTAACACTTATAAAAAGTGATAGAATCTTATCTTTATGTATATTTAAAGATAGATTGCTGTAAAAATAGTAGCAGCTATGCGAAATGACAGATAGAGAGAAGGGATTGAAGCTTAGAAAAGGGGAATAATATGATATTTAAGGTATTCAAGACAAAAAAGCAGAGAAAAAGACAAATTGAACTACTTTTGACAGTTTTTTTCGACAGTTTTCTGATTGATTTATTTCTTCACTTATTTGGGATTGTCCCCTTTAAGCTGGATAAGATTCTGATTGTGAGCTTGATTATATTTCCCATTATTTCTACAAGTATTTATGCTTATGAAAAGCTATTTGAAAAAGTGTTCGATAAGGATTGAGCAGGAAGTATGGTGTAAATAGCATAAGCTGATGTCCAATAATTTGCTTATAAAGAGATATTTTAGTTTAATTGCAGCGGTGTCGGTAGATAAACTAGATTGGTAGGAGTCTGATCGGAGAAAGGAGAGGGGAAATTTGGCACCAATTTGAGATAGTTTGTTTAGTTCATTTTTGTCATTTAAATGAACTGTAGTAAAAGAAAGTTAAGAAAAGACAAACTAAGTGCATTTTCTGGAGTAAATGTCTTATTTCAGAAATCGGGATATAGATATAGAGAGGAACAGTATGAATCGGAATGTTCAAGAACGTAAGTGTCGTTATAGCATTAGGAAACTATCGGTAGGAGCGGTTTCTATGATTGTGGGAGCAGTGGTGTTTGGAACGTCTCCTGTTTTAGCTCAAGAAGGGGCGAGTGAGCAACCTCTGGCAAATGAAACTCAACTTTCGGGGGGAGCTCAACCCTAACTGATACAGAAAAGAGCCAGCCTTCTGAGGAAGGAGAAAATATAACTCTTCCTGCAGAGCATGTAGAGTCTGTTTCAGAGACTGAACTTTCTGGCAATGAGCAAGAACAAGAAAGGGAAGATAAGCAAGAAGAAAAAATTCCAAGAGATTACTATGCACGAGATTTGGAAAATGTCGAAACAGTGATAGAAAAAGATGACTTAGAGACGAATGATTCAAATGGAAAAAGAGTAGACTTGTCTGATGAATTAGAGAAAGTAAAGGGACTCCAAAATGCAACTGTTCATGTGGAGTTCAAATGCCAACTGCTGATGGTCCTAGTTTTTACAATCTCTTTTCTGCTTCCAGTACAACTAAAGTAAATGAGTACTTTACAATGGCAATCAATAATGGGACAGCTTTGATAGAGGGACGTGGAGCTGATGGTAGCCAATTTTATGGAAGTTATACAGATGCGCCTTTGAAGATTAGACCAGGCAAGTATAATTCGGTTACTTTTACTGTTGAAAGACCAAGAAAGGATAGTCCAAATGGTCAGGTTCGTCTTTATGTGAATGGTGTATTATCTCGTACGAATAAAAAGTCAGGGAAATTCCTGGCAGACATGCCAGATGTGGATAAACTTCAGTTAGGTGCAACTAATAGAGCAGGAGAACTGAAGTGGGGCTCAAATCTCTCTATTCGTAATCTGACTGTATACAATCGTGCTCTAACTCCAGAGGAAGTCAAAAAACGTAGCCAGTTATTTGATGTGACAGATATTGAGCCGTCACTTCCTGAAGGGGCAGTCTTGACAGAGAAGCAAGAGTTGTTTATGAGCGGTGTCAATGGTAAGCCAAATAGTGAAGGAATTAAGAGTTATCGGATTCCAGCTTTGCTACGTACGGATAAAGGAACATTACTGGCAGGGGCAGATCAGCGTCGTCTCCACCATTCTGATTGGGGAGATATTGCTATGGTCGTTAGGAGAAGTGAGGATGGGGGAACTACTTGGCAGCCAACCTTAACCTTGACCAACTTGCGAGACAATCCAGAAGCAAAAGATCCGCAGGCACCATCTCCACTTAATATCGATATGGTCTTGGTTCAAGATCCTACCACAAAGAGAATTTTTTCAATCTACGATATGTTTCCAGAAGGTCGAGCTCTTTGGAATGCCAAACAAACCTCAAAAAGCTTATCAACAAGTTGGAGATAAGCACTATCAATTACTATATAAACAAGGGGAAAATCAAGCATATACTGTCCGAGAAAACGGAGAAGTATATGATGCAAATAATCAAAAAACAGATTATCGCGTTGTAGTGGATCCAAAAGAAGAAGCCTACAGAGATAAGGGTGACCTCTATAAAGGAGAAGAGCTTCTTGGGAATATCTACTTTGCTCCATCTGCTAAAAATCCATTTCGTGTAGCCTATACGAGCTATTTGTGGCTTTCTTATAGTGATGATGATGGGAAAACATGGTCGCAACCAAGAGATATTACACCATCAATTCGCCAAGATTGGATGAAATTTTTAGGAACAGGTCCAGGTACAGGAATTGTGCTTAGAACAGGAGAGCACAAGGGTCGTATCTTAGTTCCTACTTATACCACCAATGCTATCTCCCATCTAAGCGGATCCCAGTCTTCTCGTTTGATTTATTCAGATGATCATGGAGAAACATGGCAGGCTGGAGCTGCTGTCAATGATGATAGGACAGTAGGCGGAAGGAAAATTCATTCCTCAACTATGAATAATAGTCCTGCCCAAAATACAGAGTCAGTTGCTGTACAGTTAAATAATGGTGATGTGAAACTCTTTATGAGAGGATTAACGGGTGATTTACAGGTTGCCACAAGTAAAGATGGTGGGCAAACTTGGGACAAGGAAATCAAGAGATACAATCAGGTTAAAGATGTTTATGTCCAAATGGCTGCTATTCACACCATGCACGAAGGAAAAGAATACATCATTTTAACCAATTCAGGAGGACCTAAACGGACGAATGGAATGGCTCATTTGGCTCGTGTAGAGGACAACGGAGACTTGACTTGGTTACATCATAGACCAATTCAAAAAGGAGAGTTTGCCTATAATTCGCTCCAAGAATTAGGAAATGGGGAGTATGGTATCTTGTATGAACACACTGAAAAAGGACAAAATGACTATACCCTATCATTTAGAAAATTTAATTGGGACTTTTTAACAAAAGATCCGGTATATCCAACGAGTGTAACTATCAGGGACGTTCGTAAATTGGAAACAGAAGAAGAGGATGCAGAACAAGGTATCTTAGCTATGCAATTTGATTCTGAGGTACTAGTAAATTCTATTCCGACTTTGACTTTAGCGAATGGACACAAAGCTACCTTCTTGACCCAAGCAGATCAAAAAACTCTACTTTTCACCTTTAATAAAGAAGATGCAGGTCAAGAAATTACAGGTCTACTGGTAGGTAGAATTGACAGTATGCATGATTTACCAGTTACACTAGCTGGCAGTAGAATTCCTGAAGATGCGAAAGAAAATCCTGTCGAGACCATGAATACAGTAAGAGAAAATGTATCTGAGGAGATGACAGAAAGGAAGTCAGAGAAGGATAAATTATCTTTGGGGTCTTCAGATAGAATGGTAGCAAACTCTCCTCTTACTTCTTTTGCTCCTCGTTACCTCCAATCTTATGTAGGAGATGTTATTAAAACTGAGACTAAAGTTCCAATAACGACTGGTTGGAAGCAAGAAAATGGTGCGTGGTATTTTTATACATCTGCTGGTGAAGTGGTGAAAGGCTGGCATCAGGAAGCGGATAAATGGTACTACTTGAGTTCTACTGGTGCGATGGCAACTGGTTGGGTCAGAGATGGTAATCAATGGTATTATTTGAGTGAGAGTGGAGCAATGTCTACTGGCTGGGTTGAATCCAGTGGTGTGTGGTACTATCTCAATGCTAACGGCTCAATGGCAACTGGTTGGGTCAGAGATGGTAACCAATGGTATTATTTGAGTGAGAGCGGAGCAATGTCTACTGGCTGGGTTGAATCCAGTGGTGTGTGGTACTATCTCAATGCTAACGGTTCAATGGCAACTGGTTGGATAAAAGATGGAGACCATTGGTACTATCAGGAATCATCTGGTGCAATGAAGGTAAATCAATGGTTCCAAGTTGGAGACAAATGGTACTATGTCAATGAAAGCGGAAGATTAGCGGTTAATACTATAGTAGATGGTTATAAAGTTAACTCCAATGGGGAGTGGGTCAACTACTAGAACCTTGGATGTTGATGAATAACTGAGACATGTTTTGTCCGTCATAGAGATTAAAAGTTTATTTAGATAGTTTTCGTAGAAATTTCTACTTTAAGAAAAAGTCAATTTAGATGAGCTCTTATTCTTAAGGTAAATGCCTTGCTAGTCGTAAATAAACTGTATATTTCCGACTTACTTAGGACTGGATACCACTAGTCGCAACTTAACAGTTCGCTTTAAGTGTTAAAATGCATATAGCTAGTTATTGGTTATATGCGTTTTTGTTCTTGATTATTTTATTTCTGTCTTGGAATATAGGTAAAATTATAGTAAAATAAAATTCTGTAAATCATGTTGGTAGATATACAGGAAGAAGAGTGTATTGTTGACAATACAGCACATAGAATCCAACATGTCCTTATACTCAAAAAATCAAAGAGCAAATTAGGAAGCTAGCCGTAGCCTGCTCAAAACACCGTTTTGAGGTTGCAGATAGAACTGACGAAGTCAGCTCAAAACACCGCTTTGAGGTTGTAGATGAAACTGATGAAGTCAGCTCAAAACACCGTTTTGAGGTTGTAGATAGAACTGACGAAGTCAGCTCAAAACACCGCTTTGAGGTTGTAGATGAAACTGATGAAGTCAGCTCAAAACACCGCTTTGAGGTTGTAGATGAAACTGATGAAGTCAGCTCAAAACACCGTTTTGAGGTTGCAGATAGAACTGACGAAGTCAGCTCAAAACACCGTTTTGAGGTTGCAGATAGAACTGACGAAGTCAGCTCAAAACACCGTTTTGAGGTTGCAGATAGAACTGACGAAGTCAGCTCAAAACACCGCTTTGAGGTTGTAGATGAAACTGATGAAGTCAGCTCAAAACACCGCTTTGAGGTTGTAGATGAAACTGATGAAGTCAGCTCAAAACACTGCTTTGAGGTTGTAGATGAAACTGATGAAGTCAGCTCAAAACACCGTTTTGAGGTTGCAGATAGAACTGACGAAGTCAGCTCAAAACACCGTTTTGAGGTTGCAGATAGAACTGACGAAGTCAGCTCAAAACACCGCTTTGAGGTTGTAGATAGAACTGATGAAGTCAGCTCAAAACACCGTTTTGAGGTTGTAGATAGAACTGATGAAGTCAGCTCAAAACACCGTTTTGAGGTTGCAGATAGAACTGATGAAGTCAGCTCAAAACACCGTTTTGAGGTTGCAGATAGAACTGACGAAGTCAGTAACATATACATACGGCAAGACGAAGATGGCCTGGTTTGAAGAGTATGGAACAATCATAACTTATTTGAAGATTTTAAAAGATTGTAAGCTATTATATCTGGATAAATAAGTATTAGAAACTAAAGTGAGGAAAAAGATGTTTTTATATTTAAAAGGTTTAGGAAAATTTCGTAAGTCAAAAGCTTATGGATTGGTGGGATGTCTGGCATTGGTGAGTATGATTGGATTGTCGATTCCTGATTTACCAGTTGTTGGAGGAAGAACAGTGTATGCTGACGTCATTCAAGGTGGCGATGATATAAAAGATGTGAGCGTTCATGAGAAGTCCGCTGAGGGTGTTGCTATGACTTATACCACTTATGATAGTGGTACGAGTGGAAAACAAACCGCGTCTGGCAGTGGTGTCTTTGTAGCGCCGAATGTCATGGTAACCGTAGCTCATAATTACTATGATAAAAACCAAGAAAACAAGTCCGCGGTCTTGCGTGGTGGGGAGTCTGCTCGTAGTTATGTTGTGATGAACTCAGAGACGGAAAAGAACAATAAAGTACCTACTTCTGGTGTATCAGAAGCTCTTGAAAAAGACTCTATTCACTTATATAACGGCAACGACTTTGGTAAAGACTATAGCAACGACTTAGCAGTAGTGGTAACTAAAAAGCCTGTAGAAGCTATGACGGGTGGTGAGGACTCTCCAAGAGAGTTGAGCCATAAAGAGGTTTCTACTGGTGATAAAATCACTATGGTAGGTTATCCCAATGATTTTTCGACTCCGAATTTAAGTGAAGAAAACAAGAAGAGGTTGAAAGATGGTAAGGCTTATTCAGTCTCAACAACTGTAAGCAGTGTCAATAAAGAGAGCGGTGCAGTCACTTATCATTCCTCAGCTTTGGGAGGTTTTTCAGGTGCTCCTTTGTTTAATGGGAAAGGAGAGGTAGTCGGTATCCACCAGCACGGAACAAATACTTCAAACGCTCCTGAGAGTGAGCGTATTGGAGGTGGTACGATTTTTACGGAAAAGCACAGAGCTTGGATTCGTTCTATGATTGATAAATATGGTATAAAGGGTTGGTATATAGATGGTGCAAACCGTTACTACTATGATGAAAATCATATAGCTTTAAAAGATGTAGAGTATGAGATTGACGGTGCTTTGTATCGTTTTGATGAAAAAGGTCGAGCGACTTTAGTAAAAGGTGAAGAAAAAGGCCGCGTTCTACTTCGAGTGGAAGATACTAAAGGAACTCCTTTGATTTCAGATAAGGTTGTTCAGGAAGGTCCTGTTGGAAGTGGTTTGAATTTTCATTTAAGACAAAATCCAGACTTCAAACAGTTAATAGCAACTTCCCCAACAGCTAAAGTGGTATCTTACAATGGAGTTTCTGTCAACAAACTAGTAAGTGATACTAGTTGGTCTGATGAGTATGTCAGTAAGTTAGCTTTAGGTAATACCATTATAAAAGCTGTTGTTGACTCAGTAAATCCTTCATCTACTTCGTCTTCTGATTTCGCAAGAACGGAAGTTGGTAAGGTTGACTTGAGTGGCAAATCCAACTTACCTATGCCTAGTAAAGAGGTGTTACAAGCTCCGAATGGCTCAGAAAATTTCTATGCTACAACGCACATTCAAACGCCAGATGGGTCGGGGTCAGGTACTTTAATTGCACCCAATTTGGTGTTAACAGTCGCTCATAATTTTTTAACAGTTAAAGGTTCTGAGGTCGTTACGAAATCTGGTCGCACCAATACAGTGTATAAAGCAACCTTACCGAATGGGTTGTCTGTGCATTTTTCAGATGATGATATTGTTTATTGGAATAAAAAAGATTCCGTATTTGGATTTAAAAATGACTTAGCCTTGGTTCGACTAAAAGAAGATTTCAAAGCGGTATCTCCTGTAGAGGTGGTTTCTGAGTCAACTTCTATCGCTAAGGGTGAAAAAGTTTCGGTTTATGGTTTCCCGGACGGTCGTTTATCTCCAGTCTTGGATAGTGAAGTTGTAGATACTACTGATTTCGGTTCAGGTATTGAGGGTATCAGCTATGAAGGCACAAAACCCGGAGCGTCTGGTGGTGGTCTTTATAATGACAAAGGTACTTTAATTGGAGTTCACCAAAATGGTGTTGTAGGAAGCCGCAGTGGTGGTTTGGTTTTATCAAAAGAGCAACTGGATTGGGTTCGTTCTTATATTGAAGGTAAACCAAAAGAGCCTGTCTATGTAAGAGATGAAGTTTTGGTGGATGAGAAGGATAAGGATAAACTTCCTTCAACTCCAAAAGACGAAAAACAAAGTACACCTAAAATAGAGTCTGATAAAGATAAAGTAGAACCTCCTCTCAAACCGCAAAAGGAGCCGGAAACAGAGGTTATTACCACTTACGAAGGTGATAGTACCCTTGAGGTTGGAAAAGAGCGTACAGAGGATACTAAGGGTGAAAAAGAAGGTGTTCCACTTATTTACCGAGTAGTGTATAAAGGTACTAAGCCGAAAGTAGAAAAAGAATCGATTGCTTTTGATACTCTTTACCAAGGAGATGAAACAAAAGAGCTTGGTTTCCGTTCAGTTGTAGAGGGTAAAGGAGGGGTGGTTACTCGAACTACTACTTATCAAGTAGATAAGTATACAGGAGCGGTATCTTCTCAAGTTTCTGAGAAGAAAATAGCTCCTCAATCCAAGGTGATTACTTTAGGTATTAAACCCAACAGTGTCATAAAAGAACTTCCGATTACAGAGCGTTTTGAGGACTCTGAAGAGTTAGAGAAAGGGAAAACGGAGGTTGTTTCGGAGGGGTATGTAGGTAAAGAAGTTACTAAGGTGACTTATAAGGTCTTAGCTGATGGAAAGATTGTTGAAAATTCTCGTACAGTCGAGGTTACACCTATGAGAGAACGTGTGGTTCTTAAGGGTGTGAAGGAAGTGGTGTCATCGACGGAAGAAAACTCAAGTAATCTCAAAGAGGAAGTGGTATCTCCAGATAAAGTAGAGTTTCTAGTTCCAAAAGATGCGCCGATCAGAGAAGAACTGCCTGCGTCTAGTGAGGAATTTTCAGAATCAGAGGTTTTAGTATCGGGAGAAAAAATACCAGGCGACCTTGGGAAGTCTATAGTATCTTCAAAAGAACTAGTCCCTGAAAGAGTGGAAGTTCCAGACTTTGTGGCTAAAGTTACAGGTGGAGAAAAATTGACAGTAGAAGGGCACCGAGATGAGAGAAAAATAAAGACTCCATCAAAACAGGAAAGATTATCTAGCCCAGAAACCACTGCTCAATTCACAACGAACGGGACAGGTTCGTCATCGTTAACAGCTGTTTTTGGCGTTGAAGCGGATAACATGTCACTTTCTACTGTTGAACATTCTGTTATTACATATAATCAACAAAGAGGATGGCATAAGATAAATAATCAGTGGTATTTTAGAAATTCCGATGGGAAAGAACGGACAGGCTGGATGAAAGAAAATGATGCATGGTATTATTTTGATGCGAATGGAATCATGCAAACCGGTTGGATACAGGATACAGACGGTAATTGGTATTATCTCAAGGATAATGGCATGATGGAGGTAGGCTGGTTCCAAGATTCAAGTGGCGCGTGGTACTACTTAGGATCATCTGGTTCCATGGAATCCAATACATGGATTTATTATAAAGGAAAGTGGTACTATATCGATGCTTTTGGGAAACTACTTTTCAATTCGCTAACACCAGACGGCTATAGAGTGAACGAGTACGGGGAATGGATCAACTGATTTTGCTTTATGACCTATTGATGAGCAAGCGAGTAGTATAAAAAACATTAGAATTAATAGTCTAGGAAGTGGTAAGAGTTCTCTAAAACGGCTGATTTTGTAATCTTTTTTGTAAAATAGAGTCTTTAATAAATAATATGAGCAAGATTTATCTCTTTACAAGTGATTAGGATTAATAATTTTTAACTTTCTCGCTCCTTTTGTCTTTCTTTTCCGAATAAATAGGTAGTAGCAGTGAATCTAGTAAACCTAGATTTAAAAATGTGCTATAATGAAAGGAGAGGAAATATGATTCTAAGACATCCGGGCATTAGCCCGACCAATGATTTGGTTGCTAAGAAAATCTTTAGCAACCCAGAAATCACTTGTCAATTTATCCGCGATATGCTGGATTTACCAGCAAAAAATGTGACCATTTTGGAGGGAAGCAATATTCATGTCTTGACTTCCATGCCCTATTCGGCGCAAGATTTCTATACCAGTATAGATGTTTTGGCGGAGTTGGATAATGGTACGCAAGTTATCATCGAAATTCAGGTTCATCATCAGAATTTTTTCATCAATCGCCTGTGGGCTTACCTATGTAGTCAGGTCAATCAAAACCTAGAAAAAATTCGCCAACGAGAAGGTGATACACACCAGAGTTACAAACATATTGCACCAGTATATGCTATCGCTATCGTGGACAGTAATTATTTTCAAGATGACTTAGCTTTTCATAGCTTTAGCATGCGCGAGGATACGACAGGTGAGGTCTTAACCATCACAAATAATGGACAGGAACATCATCTAGTCAAGATGGCGTTCTTGGAATTAAGAAAATACAGAGAAACCAGCAAAGATAGCATTCGCAAACCGTGGTTGGAGTTTTTTGGGAATAAACCCTTTACCCAACAACCCGAGCGAGCCATCAGCCAAGCAGACCAACTGCTGGACTACAAGAGCTGGTCCGAGGAGGACAGGAGAATGTTTAGTGAACAACGCAGGCGTGAAGAACAAGCCTTATTAGCACAGGACTATGCTTTGGAGCAAGCTGAGGAAAAAGGTTTAGAGAGGTCTTGAACGTGGTCGCGCAGAGGGGATTGAACAAGGCATCGAAAAAGGTTTAGAACAAGGACTTGAACGTGGGAAAGTTGAAGGAAGTTTGTCTATGCTACTAAATCTAGTCCACCAAGGACTTCTGACTTCCGAGGTTGCCAGTCAGCAGTTGGGCATGACCGTTGCTGAGTTTGAAGTATTATTGAAAGACCATCATAAATAAGAATGTTGAATCTCAAATTCAAGTTAGGCAGAGAGAAGAAATTTTCAGAGAGATTTGCGATCCAACTATTTTTTAGGACAATCATTGCTTCACCTCTCGATGAAGGCAACTTTTTTAGAAGTCGTTTTTTTAGGTAAGAGGATTGACTTTAGGAAATCATCTACGAGTCAGTTTTTTTAAGTCCTCATATAGAGACTCTAGGCATAAAATCTTAAAAATCACAAACACGCATAGTATCAGGTAATTAAAAAACTTGATATTATGCGTTTTATAGTGCATTGAATCTATATTAGGACACAACAATTCTTAAATCATTGTTAGAAATTGGTTTGAATTTTCCAATCAATTTGTTCGATTTTTACATCATTGCATTATATCATGTGACTATTAACCTTGTTTTCTCCTAAAATTGACTTTCTTGTTTTTTATCTTGTCCACTCGAAACAAGTGTTGTAAGAATTTGATTATTTTTGAAAGTACTTTTAATGTAGTTTATATACTTAAAAAGATTTGAAACTAAATTCCAAATTAGAAAAAGACTTGAAATACTAAAAAAAAGTATTCTCTAATTGAAAACGGTAACAAAACTAATTTAGAGAATGAAATATAGAGTATTTCTCTCTTAAAAGTTTTTGGTGAAACGAGATGTAGAAAGGAGATTTAGCCAAAGAGTCTACTAGTGCTAGAATAATAGATTAGAATTATTTTAGAAAAACTAATACTCAATGAAAATCAAAGAGCAAACTAAGAAACTAGCCGCAGGCTGTACTTGAGTACGACAAGGCGACGTTGACGCAGTTTGAATTTGATTTTCGAAGAGTATAAGTGAGCAGCTTATAAATTCAATTTCCCAAATAGATTCATACTAGTATCTTTTGCAAAAAATAAAGGGCGGACTTCCTTCATGAATATCAATTTCATCTATAAGGAAGGTAGCTCATTGAACTAACTTATTTATTCTGTTTGTCGCTAGAAAAATCAGACCTCCTTGTGAAGATTGAGGAGATACTGAATGAAAATCAAAGAAGAAACTAGCAAGCTAGCAGTAGATTGCCCAAAACACCGCTTTGAGGTTGTAGATAAGACTGACCTATATAATTCAAGGTGAAGCGACTGCGGTTTGAAGAGATTTTCAAAGAGTATAGGCTAGAGAGTGTAGTGTTTTTATGTCCTTCTAGTAGAAAATGCTAGACAGAAGAATGGGGAACTTGGATAGGAAAAATAGATTGAGAAAGGAGGTTAGAAGAGATGATTATTACAAAAATTAGCCGTTTAGGAACTTATGTGGGAGTAAATCCACATTTTGCAACATTAATAGATTTTCTAGAAAAAACAGGACTAGAAAATTTAACAGAAGGTTCGATTGCTATCGATGGTGATCGATTGTTTGGGAATTGCTTTACTTATCTAGCAGATGGTCAAGCAGGGGCTTTCTTTGAAACACACCAAAAATATTTGGATATTCATTTAGTTTTGGAAAACGAAGAAGCCATGGCTGTTACGTCGCCGAAAAATGTAAGCGTTACCCAAGAGTATGATGAAGAGAAGGATATTGAATTATACACAGGGAAAGTGGAACAGTTGGTTCATTTGAGAGCTGGCGAATGCCTCATCACTTTTCCAGAAGATTTACATCAACCCAAGGTTCGTATAAATGATGAACCTGTGAAAAAAATTGTCTTTAAAGTTGCGATTTCTTAATGTAGAAAGGGAAGAACGATGAAAAAAATGAGAAAGTTTTTATGTCTAGCTGGAGTTGCGCTAGCAGCCGTTGCCTTGGTAGCTTGTTCAGGAAAGAAAGAAAGTACAACTAGTACTGAACCACCGACAGAATTATCTGGTGAGATTACAATGTGGCACTCCTTTACTCAAGGACCACGTTTAGAAAGTATTCAAAAATCAGCAGATGCTTTCATGCAAAAGCATCCAAAAACGAAAATCAAGATTGAAACATTCTCTTGGAATGACTTCTATACTAAATGGACTACAGGTTTAGCAAATGGAAATGTGCCAGATATTAGTACAGCTCTTCCTAACCAAGTAATGGAAATGGTCAACTCAGATGCTTTGGTTCCGCTAAATGATTCTATCAAGCGTATTGGACAAGATAAATTTAACGAAACTGCCTTAAATGAAGCAAAAATCGGAGATGATTACTACTCTGTTCCTCTTTATTCACATGCACAAGTCATGTGGGTTAGAACAGATTTGTTAAAAGAGCATAATATTGAGGTTCCTAAAACTTGGGATCAACTCTATGAAGCTTCTAAAAAATTGAAAGAAGCTGGAGTTTATGGCTTGTCTGTTCCGTTTGGAACAAATGACTTAATGGCAACACGTTTCTTGAACTTCTACGTACGTAGTGGTGGAGGAAGCCTCTTAACAAAAGATCTTAAAGCAGACTTGACAAGTCAACTTGCTCAAGATGGTATTAAATACTGGGTTAAATTGTATAAAGAAATCTCACCTCAAGATTCTTTGAACTTTAATGTCCTTCAGCAAGCTACCTTGTTCTATCAAGGAAAAACAGCATTTGACTTTAACTCTGGCTTCCATATCGGAGGAATCAATGCCAACAGTCCTCAATTGATTGATTCGATTGATGCTTATCCTATTCCAAAAATCAAAGAATCTGATAAAGACCAAGGAATTGAGACCTCAAACATTCCAATGGTTGTTTGGAAAAATTCAAAACATCCAGAAGTTGCTAAAGCATTCTTAGAATCACTTTATAATGAAGAAGACTACGTTAAATTCCTGATTCAACTCCAGTAGGTATGTTGCCAACTATTAAGGGGATTAGCGATTCTGCAGCCTATAAAGAAAATGAAACTCGTAAGAAATTTAAACATGCTGAAGAAGTGATTACTGAAGCTGTTAAAAAAGGTACTGCTATTGGTTATGAAAATGGACCAAGTGTACAAGCTGGTATGTTGACTAACCAACACATTATTGAACAAATGTTCCAAGATATCATTACAAATGGAACAGATCCTATGAAAGCTGCAAAAGAAGCAGAAAAACAATTAAACGATTTATTTGAGGCTGTTCAGTAGATGTAAAAGACTAGAAAATAGGTGGGCTAGTGAGCTGAAAAGCCCTAGCCCAATCTTGTAAAAGAAGGGAGAAGGAGAATGGTTAAAGAACGTAATTTAACTCGCTGGATATTTGTTTTGCCAGCTATGATTATCGTAGGATTACTCTTTGTTTATCCGTTTTTCTCGAGTATTTTTTATAGCTTTACCAATAAGCATTTGATTATGCCCAATTATAAATTTGTTGGTTTAGCTAACTATAAAGCTGTGCTATCAGATCCCAACTTCTTTAATGCGTTCTTTAATTCAATTAAGTGGACCATTTTCTCATTAGTTGGTCAAGTTTTAGTAGGGTTTGTATTGGCTTTAGCTCTTCACAGAGTACGCCACTTCAAGAAATTATATAGGACCTTATTGATTGTTCCTTGGGCATTTCCTACCATCGTTATTGCCTTCTCTTGGCAGTGGATTCTAAACGGGGTTTATGGCTACTTACCTAATCTAATCGTAAAATTAGGTTTAATGGAACATACACCTGCATTTTTGACAGATAGTACATGGGCATTCCTATGTTTGGTGTTTATCAACATTTGGTTTGGAGCGCCGATGATTATGGTTAATGTGCTTTCAGCTTTGCAAACAGTACCAGAAGAACAATTTGAGGCTGCTAAGATAGATGGTGCTTCAAGTTGGCAGGTGTTCAAGTTTATCGTCTTTCCACATATTAAAGTGGTTGTAGGGCTTCTAGTTGTTTTGAGAACTGTATGGATCTTTAATAACTTTGACATTATCTACCTTATTACGGGTGGTGGATTACTAATGCTACAACGACGCTTCCAATTTTTGCTTACAATCTGGGTTGGGGCACTAAATTGTTGGGTCGTGCTTCAGCAGTTACAGTGTTGCTCTTTATCTTCTTGATGGCGATTTGCTTTATCTACTTTGCTATCATCAGTAAGTGGGAAAAGGAGGGTAGAAAATAATGAAGAAGAAATCCAGTATTTATTTAGATATTCTCTCACATGCACTCTTGATTGGTGCGACTATTGTTGCAATTTTCCCATTGGTATGGATTATCATATCGTCTGTCAAGGGGAAAGGGGAATTGACTCAGTATCCAACACGATTTTGGCCTGAACAGTTTACATTAGATTATTTTATACATGTTATCAACGATTTGCACTTTATTGATAACATTCGAAATAGTTTAATCATTGCCTTAGCTACAACCCTTATTGCGATTATTATTTCTGCTATGGCAGCCTACGGTATTGTTCGATTCTTTCCTAAATTGGGAGCAATCATGTCGAGACTACTCGTCATTACCTATATTTTCCCACCAATTTTGTTAGCAATTCCCTATTCAATTGCCATTGCTAAAGTTGGGTTAACAAATAGTTTATTTGGCTTGATGATGGTTTATCTATCTTTTAGTGTTCCATATGCAGTTTGGCTCTTAGTTGGATTTTTCCAAACAGTTCCAATTGGAATTGAAGAAGCAGCTCGAATTGATGGTGCAAATAAATTTGTAACGTTTTATAAAGTTGTGCTACCGATTGTAGCACCAGGTATTGTAGCAACAGCTATTTATACATTTATCAATGCTTGGAATGAATTCCTGTATGCCTTGATTTTGATTAACAATACAGGAAAGATGACAGTAGCAGTAGCCCTTCGTTCACTTAATGGTTCAGAAATACTAGACTGGGGAGATATGATGGCAGCGTCTGTTATTGTAGTTCTTCCATCAATCATTTTCTTCTCTGTCATCCAAAATAAGATTGCAAGTGGATTGTCAGAAGGATCTGTGAAGTAATACTCAATGAAAATCAAAGAGCAAACTAGCCGCAGGCTGCTCAAAGTACAGCTTTGAGGTTGCAAATAAAACTGACGAAGTCAGCTCAGAACACGTTTTTGAGGTTGTAGATGAAGCTGACGAAGTCAGTAACCATACGCACAGTAAGGCGACGTTGACTCGGTTTGAAGAGATTTTTGAAGAGTATAAGTTAAAATTAGAAAGTTTATTCAATAATAAAGGAGAAAAACATGGTTAAATATGGTGTTGTTGGAACAGGGTATTTTGGAGCTGAATTGGCTCGTTATATGCAAAAGAATGATGGAGCAGAGATTACTCTTCTCTATGATCCAGATAATGCAGAAGTAATTACAGAAGAATTGGGAGCAAAAGTAGCAAGTTCCCTAGATGAGTTGGTTTCTAGCGATGAAGTAGATTGTGTTATCGTCGCAACTCCAAATAATCTTCATAAAGAACCTATTATTAAGGCTGCACAGCATGGTAAAAATGTTTTCTGTGAAAAACCAATTGCGCTTTCTTATCAAGATTGTCGCGAGATGGTAGATGCGTGTAAAGAAAACAATGTAACCTTTATGGCAGGACATATTATGAATTTCTTTAATGGTGTTCATCATGCAAAAGAACTCATTAATCAAGGAGTTATCGGAGACGTTCTATATTGTCATACAGCTCGTAATGGTTGGGAAGAACAACAACCGTCCGTATCATGGAAAAAAATTCGTGAAAAATCAGGTGGTCACTTGTATCACCACATCCATGAATTGGATTGCGTTCAATTCCTTATGGGGGGCATGCCTGAAACTGTAACCATGACAGGTGGAAATGTGGCCCATGAAGGTGAACATTTCGGTGATGAAGATGATATGATTTTTGTCAATATGGAATTTTCTAATAAGCGTTTTGCCTTGTTAGAATGGGGTTCAGCTTATCGTTGGGGTGAACATTATGTCTTAATCCAAGGAAGCAAAGGTGCCATCCGCTTAGACTTATTCAACTGTAAAGGAACTCTTAAGCTAGATGGGCAAGAAAGCTATTTCTTGATTCACGAATCGCAAGAAGAAGATGATGATCGGACTCGTATCTATCATAGTACAGAGATGGATGGAGCAATTGCTTATGGTAAACCAGGTAAACGTACTCCATTATGGCTATCATCTGTCATTGATAAAGAAATGCGCTATCTGCATGAGATTATGGAAGGAGCTCCAGTATCAGAAGAATTTGCAAAACTTTTGACAGGTGAAGCTGCCCTAGAAGCAATTGCTACTGCAGATGCTTGTGCCCAGTCTATGTTTGAAGATCGCAAAGTAAAATTGTCAGAAATTGTAAACTAAATTTTGGTATTCTCCTATTTATAGGTCGACTTGCTCCTCTGAAAGTACTTTTAGAGGAGCTGTTTGACTTTGCTAGTTTTTGAAACTGAAATCTATTATACTACAAACTATTGAAAGCGTTTTAATTTTAAGGTATAATAATCTCATAGAAATAAAGAAAAAAGAAAGGGAGGAAAGAGGATGCCACAGATTAGTAAAGAAGCCTTGATTGAACAAATCAAAGATGGAATCATCGTTTCTTGTCAGGCTCTTCCTCATGAACCGCTTTATACAGAAGCGGGAGGGGTGATTCCCTTGCTGGTCAAAGCGGCTGAGCAAGGTGGAGCAGTCGGTATCCGAGCCAATAGTGTTCGCGATATCAAGGAAATTAAGGAAGTCACCAAACTTCCGATTATTGGGATAATCAAACGAGATTATCCGCCACAAGAACCCTTCATCACGGCTACTATGAAAGAAGTTGATGAATTGGCAGAACTGGACATCGAGGTGATTGCTCTGGATTGTACCAAGCGTGAACGCTACGATGGTTTGGAAATTCAAGAGTTCATTCGTCAGGTCAAGGAGAAATATCCTAACCAGCTCTTGATGGCGGACACCAGTACTTTTGAAGAAGGATTGGCAGCGGTCGAAGCAGGAATTGACTTTGTCGGAACAACCTTATCAGGCTACACATCCTACAGTCCAAAAGTGGATGGTCCAGATTTTGAACTCATCAAAAAACTCTGTGATGCTTAGGTGTAGATGTCATTGCAGAAGGAAAAATTCATACACCAGAACAAGCCAAACAAATCCTTGAATACGGAGTGCGAGGCATCGTTGTTGGTGGCGCTATTACTAGACCAAAAGAGATTACAGAACGCTTCGTTGCTGGTCTTAAATAAGATGTGAGGGGGAGTTTTATATTTAAAGTTTTACAAAAAGTTGGAAAAGCTTTTATGTTGCCTATAGCTATACTTCCTGCAGCAGGTCTACTTTTGGGGATTGGTGGTGCACTTTCAAACCCAACCACGATAGCAACTTATCCAATACTAGACAATAGTATTTTTCAATCGATATTCCAAGTAATGAGCTCTGCAGGAGAGGTTGTATTCAGTAACTTGTCACTACTTCTCTGTGTGGGATTATGTATTGGCTTAGCGAAACGAGATAAAGGAACCGCTGCGTTAGCAGGAGTAACTGGTTACTTAGTTATGACTGCAACGATCAAAGCTCTGGTAAAACTTTTTATGGCAGAAGGATCTGCAATTGATACTGGAGTTATTGGAGCATTAGTTGTCGGAATAGTTGCCGTATATTTGCACAACCGATATAGCAATATTCAATTACCTTCCGCTTTAGGATTCTTTGGAGGTTCACGCTTCGTTCCTATTGTTACATCGTTCTCTTCTATCTTAATTGGCTTTGTCTTCTTTGTTATTTGGCCACCTTTCCAACAACTTCTTGTTTCTACAGGTGGATATATTTCTCAGGCAGGTCCAATTGGAACTTTTCTATATGGATTTTTAATGAGACTTTCTGGAGCAGTAGGCTTACATCATATGATTTATCCTATGTTTTGGTATACTGAACTTGGTGGTGTTGAAACTGTTGCAGGACAAACAGTGGTTGGAGCTCAAAAAATATTTTTTGCTCAATTAGCCGATTCGGCTCATTCTGGATTATTTACAGAAGGAACAAGGTTTTTTGCAGGTCGTTTCTCAACAATGATGTTCGGTTTACTCTTACTGCCTGTTTAGCGATGTACCATAGTGTTCCTAAGAATCGTCGTAAAAAATACGCGGGTTTGTTTTTTGGAGTTGCTTTAACATCTTTTATTACCGTATTACAGAACCAATTGAATTTATGTTTCTATTCGTCAGTCCTATTTCTATATGTTGTTCACGCATTCCTTGATGGTGTCAGCTTCTTTATTGCAGACATCTTAAATATTTCAATAGGAAACACATTTTCAGGAGGTGTAATCGATTTCACTTTATTTGGAATTTTGCAGGGGAACGCTAAGACGAATTGGGTTCTTCAGATTCCATTTGGACTTATTTGGAGTGTTTTGTATTATATTATTTTTAGATGGTTCATTACTCAATTCAACGTTCTAACGCCAGGAAGAGGAGAAGAAGTAGATTCTAAAGAAATTTCTGAATCCGCAGATTCAACTTCAAATACTGCGGATCATTTAAAACAGGATAGCCTACAAATTATCAGAGCCTTGGGTGGATCAAATAATATAGAAGATGTAGATGCTTGTGTGACACGTTTACGTGTAGCTGTAAAAGAAGTTAATCAAGTTGATAAAGCACTTTTAAAACAAATTGGTGCAGTTGATGTCTTAGAAGTGAAGGGTGGCATTCAAGCAATCTATGGAGCAAAAGCAATCTTATATAAAAATAGTATTAATGAAATTTTAGGTGTAGATGATTAAGTACTTACTGACTTAATAAAAAATAGAGGAGAGTGATTGATGAGTAGGAAAAAATGAAAACGTATATAAATGCAAAGAACTCATTATCCAAGTTGGATACGCTTATAAAATAGGAGAATACAAATGAAATTTAGAAAATTAGCTTGTACAGTACTTGCGGGTGCTGCGGTTCTTGGTCTTGCTGCTTGTGGCAATTCTGGCGGAAATAAAGATGCTGGTAAATCAGGTGGTGACGGTGCCAAAACAGAAATCACTTGGTGGGCATTCCCAGTATTTACCCAGAAAAAGCTGGTGACGGTGTTGGAACTTATGAAAAATCAATCATCGAAGCGTTTGAAAAAGCAAATCCAGATGTAAAAGTGAAATTGGAAACCATCGACTTCAAGTCAGGCCCTGAAAAAATCACAACAGCCATCGAAGCAGGAACAGCTCCGGACGTACTCTTTGACGCACCAGGACGTATCATCCAATACGGTAAAAATGGTAAATTGGCTGAGTTGAACGACCTTTTCACAGATGAATTTGTTAAAGATGTCAATAACGAAAACATCATACAAGCAAGTAAAGCTGGAGACAAGGCTTACATGTATCCAATTAGTTCTGCCCCATTCTACATGGCAATGAACAAGAAAATGCTAGAAGATGCTGGAGTGGCAAACCTTGTAAAAGAAGGTTGGACAACTGATGATTTTGAAAAAGTATTGAAAGCACTCAAAGACAAGGGCTACACACCAGGTTCATTGTTCAGTTCTGGTCAAGGGGAGACCAAGGAACACGTGCCTTTATCTCTAACCTTTATAGCGGTTCTGTAACAGATGAAAAAGTTAGCAAATATACAACTGATGATCCTAAATTCGTCAAAGGTCTTGAAAAAGCAACTGGCTGGATTAAAGACAATTTGCTCAATAATGGTTCACAATTTGACGGTGGGGCAGATATCCAAAACTTTGCCAACGGTCAAACATCTTACACAACCCTTTGGGCACCAGCTCAAAATGGTATCCAAGCTAAACTGTTAGAAGCAAGTAAGGTAGAAGTAGTAGAAGTACCATTCCCATCAGACGAAGGTAAACCAGCTCTTGAATACCTTGTAAACGGATTTGCAGTATTCAACAATAAAGACGACAAGAAAGTCGCTGCATCTAAGAAATTCATCCAGTTTATCGCAGATGACAAAGAGTGGGGACCTAAAGACGTAGTTCGTACAGGTGCTTTCCCAGTCCGTACTTCATTTGGAAAACTTTATGAAGACAAACGCATGGAAACAATCAGCGGCTGGACTCAATACTACTCACCATACTACAACACTATTGATGGATTTGCTGAAATGAGAACACTTTGGTTCCCAATGTTGCAATCTGTATCAAATGGTGACGAAAAACCAGCGGACGCTTTGAAAGCCTTCACTGAAAAAGCGAACGAAACAATCAAAAAAGCTATGAAACAATAGTCCTTAGTTATTCTATAAAAAGTAGTTTTTTAAAGAAGCTAAGAGTGTATACCCCCTTTTCCCTCTACACAGATAGTGTAAGAAAAGGGGGCTTTTGTTTAAAATGTAAGAAACTGTCACGAAATTAAAATGAAGTTCTTACATAAGCGAATCATAAAAAATTTCATTTTGATTTTAAAACAGTTCAAGAAAGTCAAAAAATTATTCTATTTGAAAGAGAGGTGCCGACTGTGAAAGTCAATAAAATTCGTATGCGGGAAACAGTGATTTCCTATGCTTTCCTAGCACCAGTGTTGTTCTTCTTTATTATCTTTGTTTTAGCACCAATGATTATGGGCTTCATCACAAGTTTCTTTAACTATTCTATGACTAGTTTCCAATTTGTGGGCTTAGATAACTATGTCCGTATGTTTAAAGATCCTGTCTTTGCAAAATCTCTGATTAACACAGTTATTTTGGTTATTGGATCTGTGCCAGTTGTTGTTCTATTCTCACTCTTTGTAGCATCGCAAACCTATCACCAAAATGCTATTGCCAGATCCTTCTACCGTTTTGTCTTCTTCCTTCCTGTTGTAACAGGTAGTGTTGCCGTAACGGTTGTATGGAAATGGATCTATGATCCACTATCAGGTATCTTGAACTTTGTGCTTAAATCAAGTCATATCATTACTCAAAACATTTCATGGCTTGGTGATAAGCACTGGGCATTGATGGCGATTATGATTATTCTCTTGACCACTTCAGTTGGTCAGCCCATCATCCTTTATATCGCTGCTATGGGGAATATTGATAATTCACTGGTTGAAGCGGCGCGTGTTGATGGTGCAACTGAGTTTCAAGTTTTCTGGAAGATTAAATGGCCAAGCCTTCTTCCAACAACTCTTTATATTGCAATCATCACAACAATTAACTCCTTCCAGTGTTTCGCCTTGATTCAGCTTTTGACATCTGGTGGTCCAAACTACTCAACAAGTACCTTGATGTACTACCTGTACGAAAAAGCCTTCCAATTGACAGAATACGGCTATGCCAACACCATTGGTGTCTTCTTGGCAGTCATGATTGCGATCGTAAGCTTTGTTCAATTTAAAGTACTTGGAAACGACGTAGAATACTAAAGAAAGGAGACAGTTATGCAATCTACAGAAAAAAAACCATTAACAGCCTTTACTGTTATTTCAACAATCATTTTGCTCTTGTTGACTGTGCTGTTCATCTTTCCATTCTACTGGATTTTGACAGGGGCATTCAAGTCACAGCCTGATACCATTATGATTCCGCCACAATGGTTCCCTAAAATGCCAACCATGGAAAACTTCCAACAACTTATGGTGCAGAACCCTGCCTTGCAATGGATGTGGAACTCAGTATTTATCTCATTGGTAACCATGTTCTTAGTCTGTGCAACCTCATCTCTAGCAGGTTATGTATTGGCTAAAAAACGTTTCTATGGTCAACGCATTCTATTTGCTATCTTTATAGCTGCTATGGCGCTTCCAAAACAAGTTGTCCTTGTACCATTGGTACGTATCGTCAACTTCATGGGAATTCATGACACTCTTTGGGCAGTTATTTTGCCTTTGATTGGATGGCCATTTGGGGTCTTCCTCATGAAACAATTCAGTGAAAATATCCCTACAGAATTGCTCGAATCAGCTAAGATTGATGGCTGTGGTGAGATTCGTACCTTCTGGAGCGTAGCCTTCCCGATTGTGAAACCAGGGTTTGCAGCCCTTGCAATCTTTACCTTCATCAATACTTGGAATGACTACTTCATGCAATTGGTAATGTTGACTTCACGTAACAATTTGACCATCTCACTTGGGGTTGCGACCATGCAGGCTGAAATGGCAACCAACTATGGTTTGATTATGGCAGGAGCTGCCCTTGCTGCCGTGCCAATTGTAACAGTCTTCCTAGTCTTCCAGAAATCCTTCACACAAGGGATTACTATGGGAGCGGTCAAAGGATAATACTCTGCGAAAATCGAATGCAAACTAGGTCAGCGTCACCTTGCCATACTTAAGTATTGCCTGCGGTTAGCTTCCTAGTTTGTTCTTCAATTTTCATTGAGTATAAGAGAATATAGAGGTTATAAGTGTCTACAAAATGTTGGGTATTTGCTTACCTTAGAGATTTTGTCAGACACTTATCAACTTAAGAATGGTTTTAGTTAACTATCAGAAACGAAGGAAAGAGTATGATTTTTGACGATTTGAAAAATATTAGCTTCTATAAAGGGATTCATCCCAATCTTGACAAGGCAATTGATTATCTTTATGAACATCGTAAAGATTCATTCGAGTTAGGAAAATATGATATTGATGGTGACAAGGTCTTTCTAGTTGTTCAAGAAAATGTCCTAAATAAAGCTGAAAATGACCAGTTTGAACATCACAAGAACTATGCAGACTTGCATTTGTTGGTAGAAGGGCATGAATATTCGAGCTACGGTTCACGTATCAAAGACGAGGCAGTAGCATTTGACGAAGCAAGTGACATTGGTTTTGTCCATTGTCATGAACACTACCCACTCTTATTGGGTTATCACAATTTTGCGATTTTCTTCCCAGGAGAGCCACATCAACCAAATGGTTATGCAGGTATGGAAGATCAAGTTCGCAAGTATTTGTTTAAAATTTTAATTGATTAAAAATAGGATGAATTGTTTTTTTGTAAAGCTTTGATAATACTCTACCATGAAATTGATCTTTGTGAGGTAGAGAAATGAGAATAAAATATTTAAAAATTGGTATCTTCTTGTCAGTCTGTTTATTGCTAATGAGTAATATTTTACCTTCAATTGTGTATGCGAATGAAGTCTCGCATATCCAAACTATACAGTCAGAAATGGATCGAATAGATGCAAAATTATCTCAAAATTACTTGCTAACTGAACAAGAAATTAAGGATTTGGTGGAAGATAGCAAAGGAGTCTATCCAGACATATCAGATGAACGTAAAATTGAATTGCTAGAAATGGTATCTTCTAAGTATGCTGCAAGAGCTAGTTTCTTAGATGGAAAGGGAATTACAGTTAATGAGATGGCTTGGATAATTAAGGGCATTGTGACTGGATTGATTGGTAAATACATAAAATTAGGTACTTATGCGGCTAAGTATGGTATTAGTATGGCGCGCTCGATCTTAAGTAGGGCAGCTGCAACTGCAGCAGCAAGAGTAGGATTATTGACCAAGATTTCTGGATGGATTTTACAAATAGCTGTGAATGTAGCTGATGTATATGGTAATTTTGCCTACAATATTGCTGCAGCTTGGGATGCACATGATAAAATCCCTAACAATGGTCGTATAAACTTTTAAAATGCGAGAATGAAAGCACTTTGTATTTTTTTATTGAAAGCACTTTGTATTTTTTTATTGAATATGTTAGCTTGGACAGTGCTTGCAATGATAATCCGTGGAGGGCTAGATGGATTTAATGAGCATACTTGGAGTACTATTTTAATTGCTTCGCTGTCCGGATATATATAGATTATATGTCCATAGATAAAAGTAGAAAAAAATCCAAAAGAAAAAAGAAAAAATAGATTTGTTCATGGTAGGGACTTATGAAAGCTTTACTGACAAAAAAGAAAACAGTTTACAAAGAAAAATGATGGAGGAGCAAACATGGCACAAAAAGGAGTAAGCCTTATCAAGGCAGCATTTGATACAGACAACTTTCTCATGCGTTTTAGTGAGAAAGTCTTGGACATCGTGACAGCCAATCTTCTTTTTGTCGTCTCTTGTTTGCCCATCGTGACGATTGGAGTGGCTAAAATCAGCCTCTACGAGACCATGTTTGAGATTAAGAAGAGCAGACGGGTGCCTGTTTTTAAAATCTATCTAAGATCTTTCAAGCAAAATCTGAAACTAGGTCTTCAGCTGGGTTTAATGGAGTTAGGAATTGTGTTTCTTACCCTTTCAGATCTCTATCTTTTCTGGGGTCAAACAGCTCTGCCCTTCCAATTGCTGAAAGCCATTTGTTTAGGTATTCTGATGTTTCTTACTATCGTGATGCTGGCTAGTTACCCTATCGCGGCACGTTATGACCTATCTTGGAAAGAAATTCTTCAAAAGGATTGATGTTGGCTAGTTTTAACTTTCCTTGGTTCTTCCTCATGTTAGCCATTCTTGTCCTCATTGTGATGGTTCTTTATCTGTCCGCCTTCAGTCTACTCTTAGGTGGCTCAGTCTTCCTACTTTTTGGGTTTGGACTATTGGTCTTTATCCAGACTGGATTGATGGAGAAAATTTTCGCAAAATATCAATAGGAGTCTTATTTCTGAAACTACTTTCAAAGGCTTCAAACGCTATTCTATAAGCTAGAAACTAAAATCTAAGTGTCTATAAGATATTGAAAGCCTTTTCGGTAAAGTGTATACTAAAGAAGTAAAGAAAGAATCTGCTTTAGCAGAAAATAAAAATAATAGGAGAAAATCTATGTCAGATTTGAAAAAATACGAAGGTGTCATTCCAGCCTTCTACGCATGTTATGATGATCAAGGAGAAGTAAGTCCAGAGCGTACACGTGCCTTGGTTCAATACTTCATTGATAAAGGTGTTCAAGGTCTTTATGTCAATGGTTCTTCTGGTGAATGTATCTACCAAAGTGTAGAAGACCGCAAGTTGATTTTGGAAGAAGTCATGGCAGTTGCTAAAGGTAAATTAACTATTATTGCCCATGTTGCTTGCAACAATACCAAAGATAGTATGGAACTGGCTCGCCACGCTGAAAGCTTGGGAGTAGATGCCATTGCAACAATTCCACCAATTTACTTCCGCTTGCCTGAATACTCAGTTGCCAAATACTGGAACGATATCAGTTCTGCAGCTCCAAATACAGACTACGTGATTTATAACATTCCTCAATTGGCAGGGGTTGCTTTGACTCCAAGCCTTTACACTGAAATGTTGAAAAATCCTCGTGTTATTGGTGTTAAGAACTCTTCTATGCCAGTTCAAGATATCCAAACCTTTGTCAGCCTTGGTGGGGAAGACCATATCGTCTTTAACGGTCCAGATGAACAGTTCCTAGGTGGTCGCCTCATGGGTGCCAAAGCTGGTATCGGTGGTACTTATGGTGCTATGCCAGAACTCTTCTTGAAACTCAATCAGTTGATTGCGGATAAAGATTTAGAAACAGCGCGTGAGTTACAGTATGCTATCAACGCTATCATTGGTAAATTGACTGCTGCACATGGAAATATGTACGGTGTCATTAAAGAAGTCTTGAAGATCAATGAAGGATTGAATATTGGTTCTGTTCGTTCACCATTGACGCCAGTAACGGAAGAAGATCGTCCAGTTGTAGAAGCAGCTGCAGCCTTGATTCGTGAAACCAAGGAGCGCTTCCTCTAATCCATAAGGAGGTATTTATGACACACTACGTTGCAATTGATATAGGTGGAACCAACATCAAGTATGGTTTGGTTGATCAAGAGGGGCAACTTCTTGAATCGCATGAAATGCCAACTGAAGCGTATAAGGGTGGATCTCATATCTTACAAAAAACCAAAGATATTGTAGCCAGCTATTTAGAAAAAGGCCCAGTAGCAGGTGTTGCCATTTCTTCTGCAGGAATGGTGGATCCTGATAAGGGGGAAATTTTCTACGCTGGACCTCAGATTCCAAATTATGCAGGAACCCAGTTCAAGAAGGAAATCGAAGAAAGCTTTGCTATTCCTTGTGAGATTGAAAATGATGTCAACTGTGCAGGTCTGGCTGAGGCAGTATCTGGTTCAGGTAAGGGAGCAAGTGTCACCCTTTGCTTGACCATTGGAACAGGTATCGGTGGTTGCTTGATTATGGATGGGAAAGTCTTCCATGGTTTTAGCAATTCGGCCTGTGAAGTCGGGTATATGCATATGCAAGATGGAGCTTTTCAGGATCTCGCTTCTACCACAGCCTTGGTGGAGTATGTAGCAACATCTCATGGAGAAGATGTTGATCAGTGGAATGGCCGACGCATTTTCAAGGAAGCCACTGAAGGCAATAAACTCTGCATGGAAGGTATTGACCGCATGGTAGACTATCTAGGAAAAGGTCTGGCAAATATTTGCTACGTTGCCAATCCAGAAGTGGTTATTCTTGGTGGTGGTATCATGGGGCAAGAGGCTATCCTCAAACCTAAGATCCGCACAGCCTTGAAAGAGGCTTTGGTACCAAGTTTAGCAGAAAAAACACGATTAGAATTTGCCCATCACCAGAATACAGCAGGTATGCTTGGTGCATATTATCATTTTAAGACAAAACAATCCTAGTTTGGCTCAGCCAAACTAGGATTTTCTAATCAAATTCCCTTGACTTTCTTTATAATTGTGAGATAATAAATAAAATATATAAAGGAATTATATAAAATGACTATAGCGAATTCAAGTAAGATTGTGACCTTCCAAGCTAATAGAGAATTAGTAAATGATGCCATGGAAGTGTTAAAAGAAAAAAATCTCTCTCTTCATCAGCACTCAGATTATTTTTAAAGAATGTTGCCGTAACAAATGAAGTAGATTTACTGAGTGAAGAGGAATTAGAGAAGGAGTATTTGTTTAGACAATTACAAGCAGAAGTTCAAGAAAGTTATGCCAAGATTGAGGCTGGAAATTACTTGACAGATGAGGATGTCGTGACACGCTATGGATTATAAAAGATATAGGATTTTGTATTCTCCTAGAGTGATTGATAGTCTGGATAAAATATATCAGTATATAGCGGAGGAAATCGGTTCTGTAGAGGCTGCGAGACGAAAAGTAGCCAATATTAGAAAAGATATTAATCGGCTAGAAATTTTCCCCCAAGCTGGATTTGATGCTGATGAAAAATTTGGTAAGAAATTAGACCCTCGCTACCAAACGCGAGGGTTGACCTTGAGTAAGGATTACATTGTATTGTATACAATTGTTGAGGATACCGTCAGACTTGCTTATTTACTCCCTTCAAAAAGTGATTACATGAAATTATTCAAGACTAAGTCAAGATATGACTAATTTATAATCTTGAAGAGGTATGTTTGGTGATGAATAAAAATCCTAGTTTGGCTAAGCCAAACTAGGATTTTCTGACACGTTTTTGTCTACGATAGCCGTTGAGTTTCTTATTTTCCCAGTAGCTATTAAAGATTTTTTCCTTGCTTTCGCGATTGATTTCCAAAAAGTAGGCATAAATCAAATCGATAAAGAAGAGCATAGGAAGTTGAGCGGATATTCGTTGGATATAGGAAGGCTGGCTGTGGGTGGCTACAAGAACAGTCTCTGTGTAGGCCTGGCTATCTTTATTGGGAACACTTGAAAAGAGTACAGTCTTTGCCCCCATCTCCTTGGCATCTAATAGACTATCTAAAATAGAAGGTGTTGTACCAGAAAGTGAGAAGCCCAGTACGAGACAATTTTCCTCCATAATGCTGGTTGTCCATGCAAAGCCATCTTGATCGGTCAAGGCTTCGCAGACCACACCCAGACGCATGAACCGCAATTTCTTTCACGGGCGACGAGGCCAGAACTCCCTGTTCCGAAGAAGTAGACACGCTCAGCATCTTCGATTAGCTGGGCAATTCGTTCTAGTTGGATTTCGTCAATCAAGTCTTGTGTTTGTTCCCTCATGTTGCTATAACTTCTGAGGACTCGTTTGGTCAGTGGACTGTGCTTGGAGACTTGGTTGGCTTGATTTTCTGCCTGATGTTGGTATTGGAAAATAAATTCTCGGTAGCCAGTAAAGCCACACTTTTTAGCAAAGCGGGTCAAAGCAGCTTGAGAAATATGTAATTTTTGGGTGACTTGTTGAGAAGATAAATCATCTGTAATCGTTTCAGCTTGCAAAAAATAGTGAGCGATTTCTTGCTCTAGGTCTGTCATTTCTTCAAAATGTGAATCAATGATAGTTGCGATATCTGGTTTGTCCATAGGGAAAGCTCCTTTACATGAGTCATACTGGAAGACTAGATCAGGGAATAGTCACACTTCATTATAACACATAATATAAGGATAGATAAATAAAAACGCATCTCTGTTTTAAAAACGAAAAAGTCGAAAAAGCTTCTTACTTTTCCATAATTTTCTACTCAAATTGTGGTACAATTAAGAGTAAGATTTTAATTATACTCTTCGAAAATCTCTTCAAACTACGTCATCGTTGCCTTGCCGTACTCAAGTACAGCCTGCAGCTAGCTTCCTAGTTTGCTCTTTGATTTTCATTGAGTATTAGAAATGAGACTGATTTGTATGAGAAAATTTAACAGCCATTCGATTCCGATTCGGCTTAATTTATTGTTTTCAATCATCATTTTACTCTTTATGACCATTATTGGTCGTTTGTTGTATATGCAGGTTTTAAACAAGGATTTTTACGAAAAAAAGCTAGCATCAGCTAGTCAGACCAAGGTCACAAGCAGTTCTGCCCGTGGGGAAATTTATGATGCTAGTGGGAAACCTTTGGTAGAAAATACGCTAAAGAAGGTTGTTTCCTTTACGCGTAGCAATAAAATGACGGCTACAGACTTAAAAGAAACAGCTAAAAAGTTACTGACTTATGTGAGCATCAGCTCTCTAAATTTGACAGAACGCCAGCTGGCGGATTACTATTTGGCTGATCCTGAAATCTATAAACAGACAGTGGAGGCTCTCCCAAGCGAGAAACGCTTGGATTCAGATGGCAATCGCCTATCCGAATCAGAACTGTATAACAATGCGGTCGATAGTGTCCAAACGAGTCAACTAAACTATACAGAGGATGAAAAGAAAGAAATCTATCTTTTTAGTCAGTTAAATGCTGTTGGAAACTTTTCGACAGGTACCATTGCGACAGATCCTTTAAATGATTCTCAGGTGGCTGTTATTGCCTCTATTTCAAAGGAGATGCCTGGCATTAGTATTTCTACTTCTTGGGATCGAAAGGTTTTGGAAACTTCTCTTTCTTCTATAGTAGGGAGTGTATCCAGTGAAAAAGCTGGTCTCCCAGCGGAAGAAGCAGAAGCCTATCTTAAAAAAGGCTATTCTCTAAATGATCGTGTAGGAACCTCCTATTTGGAAAAGCAATATGAAGAGACCTTGCAAGGAAAACGCTCGGTAAAAGAAATCCATCTGGATAAATATGGTAATATGGAAAGCGTGGATACAATTGAGGAAGGTAGTAAGGGAAACAATATCAAGCTGACCATTGATTTGGCCTTCCAAGATAGCGTGGATGCTCTGCTGAAAAGTTATTTCAATTCCGAGCTAGGAAATGGAGGAGCCAAGTATTCTGAAGGTGTCTATGCAGTCGCCCTTAACCCCAAAACAGGTGCTGTTTTGTCTATGTCAGGACTCAAACATGACCTGAAAACGGGAGAGTTGACGCCTGATTCCTTGGGAACGGTAACCAATGTCTTTGTCCCAGGTTCGGTTGTCAAGGCTGCGACCATCAGCTCAGGTTGGGAAAATGGAGTCTTGTCAGGAAACCAGACCTTGACAGACCAGTCCATTGTCTTCCAAGGTTCAGCTCCCATCAATTCTTGGTATACTCAGGCTTACGGTTCATTCCCTATCACAGCGGTCCAAGCTCTGGAGTATTCATCAAATACCTATATGGTCCAAACAGCCTTAGGTCTTATGGGGCAAACCTATCAACCCAATATGTTTGTCGGCACCAGCAATCTAGAGTCTGCTATGGAGAAACTGCGTTCAACCTTTGGCGAATATGGCTTGGGTACTGCGACAGGAATTGACCTACCAGATGAATCTACTGGATTTGTTCCCAAAGAGTATAGCTTTGCTAATTACATTACTAATGCCTTTGGGCAGTTTGATAACTATACGCCGATGCAGTTGGCTCAGTATGTAGCAACTATTGCAAATAATGGTGTTCGTGTGGCTCCTCGTATTGTTGAAGGCATTTATGGTAATAATGATAAGGGAGGACTGGGTGACTTGATTCAGCAACTGCAACCGACAGAGATGAATAAGGTCAATATATCCGACTCCGATATGAGCATCTTGCACCAAGGTTTTTATCAGGTTGCCCATGGTACTAGTGGATTGACAACTGGACGTGCCTTTTCAAATGGTGCCTTGGTATCCATTAGCGGAAAAACAGGTACAGCCGAAAGCTATGTGGCAGATGGTCAGCAAGCAACCAATACCAATGCGGTGGCCTATGCCCCATCTGATAATCCCCAAATCGCTGTCGCAGTGGTCTTTCCTCATAATACCAATTTAACAAATGGTGTAGGACCTTCCATTGCGCGTGATATTATCAATTTGTATCAAAAATACCATCCAATGAACTAGAAAGGAAATTATGCTTTATCCAACACCCATTGCCAAGCTGATTGACAGCTATTCTAAGTTACCAGGTATCGGGATTAAGACGGCTACGCGTTTGGCCTTTTATACGATTGGGATGTCTGATGACGATGTCAATGAATTTGCAAAAATCTCCTTTCTGCTAAGAGAGAATTGACCTACTGTTCCGTTTGTGGACGTTTGACAGACGACGACCCTTGCTCTATCTGTACCGATCCGACTCGTGACCAGACAACGATTTTGGTGCTAGAGGATAGTCGTGATGTGGCAGCTATGGAAAATATCCAAGAATACCACGGGCTCTATCATGTCTTGCATGGCCTCATTTCCCCTATGAATGGTATCAGTCCAGATGATATCAATCTCAAGGGGCTCATGACTCGTCTGATGGATAGTGAGGTTTCAGAAGTAATCGTAGCAACCAATGCCACAGCAGATGGGGAAGCAACTTCCATGTATCTTTCCCGCTTACTCAAGCCAGCTGGGATCAAGGTTACGCGCTTGGCACGAGGTCTTGCTGTGGGAGCAGATATCGAGTATGCGGACGAAGTCACACTCTTACGGGCTATTGAAAATCGAACAGAGTTGTAAGTGTAGACAAATTTACGAACTCCATTCATTTATAAAAAATCAAGGAGGCTGAAAATCGTTCCTATCGGCCTCTTTTTGTATAGTGTGATGAGTAGGATCAGGTTCAAGTTTTAAAAAACCAAGCAAATATGATATACTAAAGAGCGAGTATTCTAGTAGAATTAGGACAAATAATATGAAACAAACGATTATTCTTTTATATGGTGGAAGGAGTGCGGAACGTGAAGTCTCTGTCCTTTCAGCTGAGAGTATCATGCGTGCGGTTAACTACGACCGTTTCACAGTCAAGACTTTCTTTATCAGTCAGTCAGGTGACTTTATCAAAACGCAGGAATTTAGTCAGACTCCAGGTCAAGAGGACCGTCTCATGACCAATGAAACCATTGATTGGGATAAGAAAGTTGCACCAAGTGCTATCTATGAAGAAGGGGCAGTGGTCTTTCCAGTTCTTCATGGTCCGATGGGAGAAGATGGCTCTGTTCAAGGATTCCTTGAAGTTTTGAAATTGCCTTATGTCGGTTGCAATATCTTGTCATCCAGTCTTGCCATGGATAAAATCACGACTAAGCGTGTGTTAGAATCTGCTGGCATTGCACAAGTTCCCTATGTGGCTATCGTTGAAGGGGATGATGTGACTGCTAAAATCGCTGAAGTGGAAGAAAAATTGACTTATCCAGTCTTCACTAAGCCGTCAAACATGGGTTCTAGTGTCGGTATTTCTAAGTCTGAAAATCAAGAAGAACTTCGTCAAGCTTTGGAACTTGCCTTTCAATATGACAGCCGTGTCTTGGTAGAGCAAGGGGTCAATGCCCGTGAAATCGAGGTTGGTCTCTTGGGAAACTACGATGTCAAAAGCACGCTACCAGGAGAAGTAGTCAAGGATGTTGCCTTTTATGACTACGATGCCAAGTATATTGATAACAAGATTACCATGGACATCCCAGCCAAAATCAGTGATGATGTGGTAGCTGTCATGCGTCAAAATGCAGAGACGGCCTTCCGTGCCATTGGAGGCCTCGGTCTCTCTCGTTGCGATTTCTTCTATACAGATAAGGGAGAGATTTTCCTAAACGAGCTCAATACCATGCCAGGTTTCACCCAGTGGTCAATGTATCCACTACTTTGGGACAATATGGGAATCAGCTACGCAGAACTAATCGAGCGTTTGGTTGACCTTGCCAAGGAAAGCTTTAACAAGCGCGAAGCGCATTTGCTATAAAATGAAGAGAGGGTAGAAGCCAGAACCATCACTGCCAGGTGACTAGAGTTCTCGGGCTTCGACCCTTTTTAAAGGAGTAGAAATGAAATTAACAATCCATGAAGTTGCCCAAGCTGTTGGAGCTAAAAATGATGTTAGTCTTTTTGCGAACGCCCAGTTAGAAAAGGCTGAGTTTGACAGTCGATTGATTGGGACTGGAGATTTATTTGTGCCACTCAAAGGTGCGCGTGATGGTCATGACTTTATCGAAACAGCCTTTGAAAATGGTGCGGTAGCAACCCTGTCTGAGAAAGAAATCGCAAATCATCCCTACATTCTAGTAGACGACGTGTTGACTGCATTTCAAAAACTAGCTGCCTACTATCTTGAAAAAACGACTGTTGATGTCTTTGCTATTACGGGTTCAAATGGTAAGACAACGACCAAGGATATGTTGGCACATTTGCTGTCAACAATCTACAAAACCTACAAAACTCAAGGAAACTACAATAACGAGATTGGTCTTCCTTACACAGTTCTCCATATGCCTGAAGGAACAGAAAAGTTGGTTTTGGAGATGGGACAGGATCACTTGGGAGATATTCATCTCTTGTCTGAATTGGCTCATCCAAAGATAGCCATCGTGACCTTGGTTGGAGAAGCCCATTTGGCCTTTTTCAAAGACCGTTCGGAGATTGCCCAAGGAAAAATGCAAATTGCAGATGGCATGGCTTCGAATTCCTTGCTTTTGGCCCCAGCCGACTCCATTGTAGAGGCCTACTTGCCAACTGATAAAAAGGTGGTTCGTTTTGGGCAAGGAGCAGAGTTGGAAATCACAGACTTGGTTGAGCGTAAGGACAGTCTGACCTTTAAAGCTAATTTCTTGGAACAAGCCCTTGATTTGCCAGTGACTGGTAAGTACAATGCCACTAATTAATGCTATGATTGCTGCTTATGTGGCCCTACAAGAAGGAGTTTCAGAAGAACAAATTTGTCAGGCCTTCCAAAATCTTGAATTGACGCGTAACCGTACCGAGTGGAAGAAAGCAGCCAATGGAGCAGACATCTTGTCAGATGTTTACAATGCCAATCCAACTGCTATGAAGCTGATTTTAGAGACCTTCTCTGCCATTCCAGCCAATGAAGGGGGCAAGAAAATTGCGGT
Source organism: Streptococcus bouchesdurhonensis (assembly GCF_948472335.1). The sequence goes on from NZ_CAOKTW010000002.1 coordinate 199,726, forward strand.
TTTAGCGGACATGAAGGAACTGGGTAACCAGTCAGTTCAACTCCATAATCAGATGATTTTGAGCCTTTCTCCAGATGTGCTGGATACCGTGATTTTCTACGGAGAAGACATTGCTGAATTGGCCCAACTTGCCAGTCAAATGTTCCCAATTGGCCACGTTTACTATTTCAAGAAAACAGAAGACCAAGACCAATTTGAAGACCTAGTCAAGCAGGTCAAGGAAAGCCTCAGTGCCAATGATCAAATCTTGCTCAAGGGCTCTAACTCTATGAACCTAGCCATGTTGGTAGAAAGTTTAGAAAATGAAACCAAGTGATTTTGTTAAGTATCTGCAAAGAATGATTGCCCTTACAGATACTGGCTTAACCTTTACAAAAGATCCTTTTGACTGTGAGCGCTACGAAGACTTGCGAAGTCTGTTATCTGAAATGTTGAATCAGGTATCAGACCTTGATGCAGACGAAGTGGCAGAACTCTTGAAACCGACCTCCGCTTATGCGACTCCCTTAATGGACGTCCGTGCTTGGATTGTTGAGGATGAGAAGATTTGTCTGGTTAGGGGACAAGGAGAGGATAGTTGGGCTTTGCCAGGTGGCTTTGGTGAAGTCGGCTATTCTCCAACTGAAAATATTCTCAAGGAAATTGAAGAAGAAACCGGTTTTAAAGCCAAAGTTGAAAGACTGCTAGCTGTTTTTGATACCAATCGTTTCCAACTACAGAGCAAACAATATGCAAAGTTTGTTTTTGAATGTAAGCTTCTCGATGGACAATTCCAAGAAAATCAAGAAATCGCTGACCTTCAATTTTTTGCAATTGACCAACTGCCGAATTTATCTGAAAAACGCATTACCAAGGAGCAAATCGAGATTCTTTGGCAGGTTTATCAAGGTCAGAGGGAGCAATATCTTGACTAAGAAGATGATTATCGTATTTCTAAATCCATTTTTGACAAATAGCATGGTATAATAATATGCAGGAAAATTTTGAATTATGAGGAAGACTAGATGAATTTATGGGATATTTTTTTTACAACTCAGCCAACAGAACCACCTAAATTTGACCTTTTTTGGTATGTTAGCCTATTTACGCTCTTAGCCTTGACCTTTTATACAGCCTATCGCTATCGTGAAAAGAAGGTTTACCAACGATTTTTCCAGATTTTACAGGCCGTTCAGTTGATCCTTCTTTATGGTTGGTACTGGGTCAATCATATGCCATTGTCAGAAAGCCTACCCTTTTACCATTGCCGTATGGCTATGTTTGTGGTACTCTTGCTTCCTGGTCAGTCCAAATATAAACAATACTTTGCATTATTGGGAACATTTGGGACATTAGCAGCCTTTGTTTATCCAGTGCCAGATGCTTACCCTTTTCCACATATCACCATTTTATCCTTTATCTTTGGTCATTTAGCACTCTTGGGGAACTCTCTAGTTTATCTATTGAGACAGTATAGTGCGAAATTGCTGGATGTGAAGGGAATTTTTCTCATGACCTTTGCCCTAAATGCCTTGATTTTTGTGGTCAATTTGGTAACAGGTGGGGATTACGGATTCTTGACAAAACCGCCATTGGTTGGGGATCATGGTCTAGTAGCTAATTATTTACTTGTTTCAATTGTGCTGGTAGCTACTATCAGTTTGACTAAGAAAATCTTAGAATTCTTTTTAGCTCAAGAAGCAGAAAAAATGATTGCAAAGAAAGCTTAACACAGAGCTTTCTTTTTTTGTCTTAGAGAGTTTTTACAAGCAGCTTATAAAATAAGAATTTCTGAACATAGAAACTCAAAAATTGGCTGGGAAATTTAGGAAAAAAGCAAGCATGATTAAATTTTTTGTGTTATAATATTCTGTGAATAGCTATGCCTAAGTGTAGCTATGGAATAATACGAAGTGCGAAACTTGGAAGATAGAGAGGATGCGATGTAATGGCTAGAGAAGGCTTTTTTACAGGTCTAGATATTGGAACAAGCTCTGTCAAGGTGCTTGTAGCCGAGCAGAGAAATGGTGAATTAAATGTAATTGGCGTGAGTAATGCCAAAAGTAAAGGTGTAAAGGATGGAATTATTGTTGATATTGATGCAGCAGCAACTGCTATCAAGTCAGCCATTTCCCAAGCAGAAGAAAAGGCAGGCATTTCGATTAAATCAGTGAATGTCGGCTTGCCTGGTAATCTTTTGCAGGTAGAACCAACTCAAGGGATGATTCCAGTAACATCTGATACCAAGGAAATTACGGATCAAGATGTTGAAAATGTTGTCAAATCAGCTTTGACAAAGAGTATGACACCTGACCGTGAAGTCATTACCTTTATTCCTGAAGAATTTATTGTGGATGGTTTCCAAGGGATTCGTGACCCACGTGGCATGATGGGGGTTCGTCTTGAAATGCGTGGTTTGCTTTATACAGGTCCTCGCACTATTTTACATAACCTACGTAAGACAGTAGAACGTGTCGGACTACAGGTTGAAAATGTTATTATTTCACCACTAGCAATGGTTCAATCAGTTTTGAACGAAGGTGAACGTGAATTTGGTGCTACAGTGATTGATATGGGAGCAGGTCAAACGACTGTCGCTACAATCCGTAACCAAGAACTTCAGTTCACACATATTCTCCAAGAAGGTGGAGATTATGTAACTAAAGATATCTCCAAGGTTTTGAAAACCTCTCGCAAATTAGCGGAAGGCTTGAAACTGAATTACGGGGAAGCCTATCCGCCTCTTGCAAGCAAAGAAACCTTCCAAGTAGAAGTTATTGGAGAAGTAGAAGCAGTTGAAGTGACGGAAGCCTACTTGTCAGAAATTATTTCTGCACGAATTAAGCACATCCTTGAGCAAATCAAGCAAGAATTAGATAGAAGACGTCTATTGGAGCTCCCTGGTGGTATTGTCTTAATCGGTGGGAATGCCATTTTACCAGGTATGGTTGAACTTGCTCAGGAAGTCTTTGGCGTCCGTGTCAAGCTTTATGTTCCAAATCAAGTTGGTATCCGTAATCCAGCCTTTGCGCATGTGATTAGTTTATCAGAATTTGCGGGTCAATTAACAGAAGTGAATCTTTTGGCTCAGAGAGCGATAAAAGGTGAGAATGACTTAAGTCATCAGCCAATTAGTTTTGGTGGGATGCTGCAAAAAACAGCTCAGTTTGTACAATCAACGCCTGTTCAACCAGCTCCTGCTCCAGAAGTAGAGCTTATGGCGCCTACAGAACCAATGGCGGATTTCCAACAAGCTTCACAAAATAAACCGAAATTAGCAGATCGTTTCCGTGGCTTGATCGGAAGCATGTTTGACGAATAAAGAGGAAAAATAAATTATGACATTTTCATTTGATACAGCTGCTGCTCAAGGTGCAGTGATTAAAGTAATTGGTGTCGGTGGAGGTGGTGGCAATGCCATCAACCGTATGGTCGACGAAGGTGTTACAGGCGTAGAATTTATCGCAGCAAACACAGATGTACAAGCATTGAGTAGTACAAAAGCTGAGACTGTTATTCAGTTGGGGCCTAAATTGACTCGTGGTTTGGGTGCAGGAGGTCAACCTGAGGTTGGTCGTAAAGCTGCTGAAGAAAGCGAAGAAACACTGACGGAAGCTATCAGTGGTGCAGATATGGTCTTCATCACTGCTGGTATGGGAGGAGGTTCTGGAACTGGAGCTGCTCCTGTTATTGCTCGTATCGCCAAAGATTTAGGTGCTCTTACAGTTGGTGTTGTGACACGTCCCTTTGGTTTTGAAGGAAGCAAACGTGGACAATTTGCCGTTGAAGGAATCAACCAACTTCGTGAGCATGTAGATACTCTATTGATTATTTCAAACAACAACTTGCTTGAAATTGTTGATAAGAAAACACCGCTCTTGGAGGCTCTTAGCGAAGCGGATAACGTTCTTCGTCAAGGTGTTCAAGGGATTACCGATTTGATTACCAATCCAGGATTGATTAACCTTGACTTTGCCGATGTGAAAACAGTTATGGCAAATAAAGGGAATGCTCTCATGGGTATTGGTATCGGTAGTGGAGAAGAACGTGTGGTAGAAGCGGCGCGTAAGGCAATTTACTCTCCACTTCTTGAAACAACAATTGATGGAGCAGAAGATGTGATTGTCAACGTAACTGGTGGTCTCGATTTAACCTTGATTGAAGCTGAGGAGGCTTCACAAATTGTGAACCAGGCAGCAGGTCAAGGAGTGAACATCTGGCTCGGTACTTCAATTGATGAAAGTATGCGTGATGAAATTCGTGTAACAGTTGTCGCAACGGGTGTTCGTCAAGACCGCGTAGAGAAGGCTGTTGCTCCACAAGCTAGACCGACTACTAACTACCGTGAGACAGTGAAACCAGCTCATTCACATGGCTTTGATCGTCATTTTGATATGGCAGAAACAGCTGAATTGCCAAAACAAAATCCACGTCGTTTGGAACCAACTCAGGCATCTGCTTTTGGTGATTGGGATCTTCGCCGTGAATCGATTGTTCGTACAACAGATTCAGTCGTTTCTCCAGTTGAACGCTTTGAAGCCCCAATATCACAAGATGAAGATGAATTGGATACACCTCCATTTTTCAAAAATCGTTAAGTAAATGAATGTAAAAGAAAATACAGAACTTGTTTTTCGAGAAGTTGCAGAGGCTAGTCTGAATGCTCATCGAGAGAGTGGTTCAGTCTCTGTCATTGCAGTTACCAAGTATGTAGATGTACCGACAGCGGAAGCCTTGCTTCCGCTAGGTGTTCATCATATCGGTGAAAATCGTGTCGATAAGTTTCTGGAAAAATATGAAGCTTTAAAAGATCGAGATGTGACTTGGCATTTGATTGGTACCTTGCAAAGACGTAAGGTGAAAGATGTCATTCAATACGTTGATTATTTCCAGCCTTGGATTCAGTAAAGCTAGCGGAGGAAATCCAAAAAAGAAGTGACCGAGTCATCAAGTGTTTCCTTCAAGTAAATATTTCTAAAGAAGAAAGCAAGCACGGTTTTTCGAGAGAGGAACTGCTGGATATCTTGCCAGAGTTAGCCAGACTAGATAAGATTGAATATGTTGGTTTAATGACGATGGCACCTTTTGAGGCTAGAAGTGAGCAGTTGAAAGAAATTTTCAAGGCGACCCAAGATTTACAAAGAGAAATCCAAGAAAAACAAATTCCAAATATGCCTATGACCGAGTTAAGTATGGGAATGAGTCGTGATTATAAAGAAGCGATTCAATTCGGTTCCACCTTTGTTCGTATAGGTACAGCATTTTTTAAGTAGGAGAGAACCATGTCTTTAAAAGATAGATTCGATAGATTTATAGATTATTTTACGGAGGATGAGGATTCAAGTCTCCCTTATGAAAAAAGAGATGAGCCTGTGTTTACTCCAGTAAATTCTTCACAGGAACCACTCTCCCAATCACTCAAACTCCACAATCAGCTGGAACAAAGGAGAACAATATCACCAGACTTCATGCAAGACAACAGGAATTGGCAAATCAGAGTCAGCGTGCAACTGATAAGGTCATTATAGATGTTCGTTATCCTAGAAAATATGAAGACGCAACAGAAATTGTTGATTTATTGGCAGGAAACGAAAGTATCTTGATTGATTTTCAATATATGACTGAAGTGCAGGCTCGTCGTTGTTTGGATTACCTGGATGGGGCTTGCCATGTTCTAGCTGGAAGTCTGAAAAAAGTAGCTTCTACCATGTATCTGTTGACACCAGTGAATGTTATTGTGAATGTAGAAGATATTCGTTTGCCAGATGAAGAACAACAGGGTGAGTTTGATTTTGATATGAGACGAAATAGAGTACGATAATGATTTTTTTAATTCGTATGATTTATAATGCAGTGGATATTTACTCCCTGATTTTGGTAGCCTTCGCTGTCATGTCTTGGTTTCAGGCGCCTACGAATCCAGTTTGGGTCGTTGGATTGTAGCGTTGGTAAAACCAGTGCTTGCTCCCTTGCAACGCCTGCCTTTACAGATAGCGGGCCTTGATTTATCTGTTTGGGTTGCGATTGTTTTGGTTCGATTTTTAGGAGAAAACCTAGTCCGTTTTCTGGCGATGATAGGATGAATAAAGGGATTTATCAGCATTTCTCCATAGAAGATCGTCCCTTTCTTGACAAGGGAATGGAATGGATAAAGAAGGTAGAAGATAGCTATGCTCCTTTTTTAACTCCTTTTATCAATCCTCATCAGGAGAAACTATTAAAGATTTTGGCCAAAACCTATGGTCTTGCTTGTAGCAGTAGTGGGGAATTTGTCTCGAGTGAGTATGTTCGAGTTTTATTATACCCAGATTATTTCCAACCAGAGTTTTCAGATTTTGAAATATCTCTTCAGGAAATTGTGTATTCCAATAAATTTGAACATTTAACGCATGCTAAGATTTTAGGGACAGTCATCAATCAATTAGGGATTGAACGGAAACTTTTTGGAGATATCCTAGTAGATGAAGAACGGGCGCAGATTATGATTAATCAGCAGTTTCTTCTTCTCTTTCAAGATGGATTAAAGAAAATTGGCCGTATACCTGTTTCGCTGGAGGAACGTCCTTTCGCCGAGAAAATATATAAGCTAGAACAGTATCGAGAACTGGATTTATCTGTGTCTAGTTTTCGATTAGATGTTCTTTTATCAAATGTTTTGAAACTATCTAGGAATCAAGCAAACCAGTTGATTGAAAAGAAACTTGTCCAAGTAAATTATCATGTGGTAGACAAATCAGATTACACTGTTCAAGTTGGAGATTTGATTAGTGTGAGAAAATTTGGTCGCTTGAGATTACTTCAAGATAAGGGACAAACGAAAAAAGAGAAGAAAAAAAACCGTCCAGTTATTATTAAGTAAGTGAGGAATAGAATGCCAATTACATCATTAGAAATAAAGGACAAGACCTTTGGAACTCGATTCAGAGGCTTTGATCCAGAAGAAGTCGATGAATTTTTAGATATTGTGGTTCGTGATTACGAAGATCTTGTTCGTGCGAATCATGATAAAGATTTGCGTATTAAGAGTTTAGAAGAGCGTTTGTCTTACTTTGACGAAATGAAAGATTCATTGAGCCAGTCTGTATTGATTGCCCAAGACACAGCTGAGCGAGTGAAACAAGCAGCACATGAACGTTCAAACAATATCATTCATCAAGCAGAGCAGGATGCGCAACGCTTGTTGGAAGAAGCTAAATATAAGGCAAACGAGATTCTTCGTCAAGCAACAGACAATGCTAAGAAAGTTGCTGTTGAAACCGAAGAGTTGAAGAACAAGAGCCGTGTCTTCCACCAACGTCTCAAATCTACAATTGAGAGTCAGTTGGCTATTGTTGAATCTTCAGACTGGGAAGATATTCTTCGCCCAACAGCTACTTATCTTCAAACCAGTGATGAAGCCTTTAAAGAAGTGGTTAGCGAGGTACTTGGAGAACCGATTCCAGCTCCAATTGAGGAAGAACCAATTGATATGACACGTCAGTTCTCTCAAGCAGAAATGGCAGAGTTACAGGCTCGTATTGAAGCAGCCAATAAAGAATTGGCTGAATTTGAAGCTCAGACTAAACAGGAAGTGGAAGCTCCAACTCCTGTAGTGGGTCCTCAAATGGAAGAAGAACCTGCTCATCCAGTTGGTCCAATGTATGAAGAGCCAGAAGTAGCTCCAGTACATCCTTCGGCTCCAACACCAGCTACAGAAACATTTGATTCAGCACCAGGATTTGAAGCACCGCAAGAATCCGTTACAATTTTATAAGAAATATTCTGAGAACAATATCTTATCCTTATATTTCCAGCGAGCAGGAGATGGTGTGAGTCCTGTAATCCCTATTGATAAGATTATCCTCTCAAAAACTCAAGTCTGAAGTTAGTAGGATTTGACGTTCCCCACGTTACGGGATAAGAGGGAGAAAGACTAAATCTTTTTCCGAATAAAGGTGGTACCACGATTTTCGTCCTTTTTGGCAGTCGTGGTTTTTAATTTGTGATTATTTATAAAGGAGATACCATGAAACTCAAAGATACCCTTAATCTTGGGAAAACAGCTTTCCCAATGCGTGCAGGCCTTCCTACCAAAGAGCCAGTTTGGCAAAAGGAATGGGAAGATGCAAAACTTTACCAACGTCGTCAAGAATTGAACCAAGGAAAACCTCATTTCACCTTGCATGATGGCCCTCCATACGCGAACGGAAATATCCACGTTGGACACGCTATGAACAAGATTTCAAAAGATATCATTGTTCGCTCAAAATCTATGTCAGGTTTTTACGCACCATTTATCCCAGGTTGGGATACTCATGGTCTGCCAATCGAGCAAGTTTTGGCAAAACAAGGGTGTCAAACGTAAAGAAATGGACTTGGTTGAGTACTTGAAACTTTGCCGTGAATACGCTCTTTCTCAAGTAGATAAACAACGTGAAGACTTTAAACGTTTGGGTGTTTCTGGTGACTGGGAAAATCCATATGTGACTTTGACTCCTGATTATGAAGCAGCTCAAATCCGTGTATTTGGTGAGATGGCTAATAAAGGCTATATCTACCGTGGTGCAAAACCAGTTTACTGGTCATGGTCATCTGAGTCAGCCCTTGCCGAAGCGGAAATTGAATACCATGATTTGGTTTCAACTTCCCTTTACTATGCCAATAAGGTAAAAGATGGCAAAGGTGTTCTAGATACAGAGACTTATATCGTAGTCTGGACAACAACTCCATTTACTATCACAGCTTCTCGTGGTTTGACTGTTGGAGCGGATATTGATTACGTCTTGGTTCAACCTGCTGGTGAAGCTCGTAAGTTTGTCGTTGCTGCAGAATTATTGACTAGCTTGTCTGAAAAATTTGGTTGGGCTGATGTTCAAGTTTTGGCAACTTACCGTGGTCAAGAACTCAACCACATCGTAACAGAACACCCATGGGATACAGCTGTAGATGAGTTGGTTATCCTTGGTGACCACGTTACCACTGACTCTGGTACTGGTATTGTCCATACAGCCCCTGGTTTTGGTGAGGACGACTACAATGTTGGTATTGCTAATGGTCTTGAAGTCGCAGTGACTGTTGACGAACGTGGTATCATGATGAAGAATGCTGGTCCTGAGTTTGAAGGCCAATTCTATGAAAAGGTAGTTCCAACTGTTATTGAAAAACTTGGTAACCTCCTTCTTGCCCAAGAAGAAATCTCTCACTCATACCCATTTGACTGGCGTACTAAGAAACCAATCATCTGGCGTGCGGTTCCACAATGGTTTGCCTCAGTTTCTAAATTCCGTCAAGAAATCCTGGACGAAATTGAAAAAGTGAAATTCCACTCAGAATGGGGTAAAGTCCGTCTTTACAATATGATTCGTGACCGTGGCGACTGGGTTATCTCTCGTCAACGTGCTTGGGGTGTTCCACTTCCTATCTTCTACGCTGAAGACGGTACAGCGATTATGACTGCTGAAACTATTGAACACGTGGCTCAACTCTTTGAGGAACATGGTTCAAGTATTTGGTGGGAACGTGATGCTAAGGACCTCTTGCCAGAAGGATTTACTCATCCAGGTTCACCAAACGGCGAGTTCAAAAAAGAAACTGATATCATGGACGTTTGGTTTGACTCAGGTTCATCATGGAATGGAGTGGTAGTAAATCGTCCTGAGTTGACTTACCCAGCAGACCTTTACTTAGAAGGTTCTGACCAATACCGTGGTTGGTTCAACTCATCACTCATCACATCTGTTGCCAACCATGGCGTAGCACCTTACAAACAAATCTTGTCACAAGGTTTTGCCCTTGATGGTAAAGGTGAGAAGATGTCCAAATCTCTTGGAAATACCATTGCCCCAAGTGATGTTGAAAAACAATTTGGTGCGGAAATCTTGCGTCTCTGGGTAACAAGTGTGGACTCAAGCAACGACGTGCGTATTTCTATGGATATCTTGAGCCAAGTCTCTGAAACTTACCGCAAGATCCGTAACACCCTTCGTTTCTTGATTGCCAATACATCTGACTTTAACCCAGCTCAAGATGCAGTCGCTTACGAAGAGCTTCGCTCAGTTGATAAGTACATGACTATTCGCTTTAACCAGCTTGTCAAGACCATTCGTGATGCCTATGCAGACTTTGAATTCTTGACAATCTACAAGGCCTTGGTGAACTTTATCAACGTTGATTTATCAGCCTTCTACCTTGATTTTGCCAAAGATGTTGTTTATATCGAAGGTGCCAAATCACTCGAACGCCGTCAAATGCAGACTGTCTTCTATGACATTCTTGTCAAAATCACCAAACTCTTGACACCAATCCTTCCTCACACTGCGGAAGAAATCTGGTCATACCTTGAGTTTGAAGCAGAAGACTTCGTCCAATTGTCAGAATTACCAGAAGTTCAAACTTTTGCTAACCAAGAAGAAATCTTGGATACATGGGCAGCCTTCATGGACTTCCGTGGACAAGCACAAAAAGCCTTGGAAGAAGCTCGTAATGCAAAAGTTATCGGGAAATCACTTGAAGCACACTTGACAGTTTATCCAAATGAAGTGGTGAAAACTCTACTCGAAGCAGTAAACAGCAATGTAGCTCAACTTTTGATCGTGTCTGAGTTGACCATCGCAGAGGGACCAGCTCCGGAAGCTGCCCTTAGCTTTGAAGATGTCGCCTTCACTGTTGAACGCGCTGCAGGCCAAGTATGTGACCGTTGCCGTCGCACCGACCCAACAACAGCAGAACGCACCTACCAGGCAGTCATCTGTGACCACTGTGCAAGCATCGTAGAAGAAAACTTTGCGGACGCAGTCGCAGAAGGATTTGAAGAGAAGTAAGGTTGTTGTATGATACTAAGAAGGAAAAGGATTGCCAAACAGTCCTTTCCTTTTTGGTTTTGACTAGCTTTTTTGTGAAAAATTGTGTAGAATAGAATAGATAAACGAGGGGAAACCTCGGAAAATTTAAAGGAGAATCCATCTAATGGTAAAATTGGTTTTTGCTCGCCACGGTGAGTCTGAATGGAACAAAGCTAACCTTTTCACTGGTTGGGCTGATGTTGATTTGTCTGAAAAAGGTACACAACAAGCGATTGACGCTGGTAAATTGATCAAAGAAGCTGGTATCGAATTTGACCAAGCTTACACTTCAGTATTGAAACGTGCGATCAAAACAACGAACTTGGCTCTTGAAGCTTCTGACCAATTGTGGGTTCCAGTTGAAAAATCATGGCGCCTGAACGAACGTCACTACGGTGGTTTGACTGGTAAAAACAAAGCTGAAGCTGCTGAGCAATTTGGTGATGAGCAAGTTCACATCTGGCGTCGTTCATACGATGTATTGCCTCCAAACATGGACCGTGATGATGAGCACTCAGCTCACACAGACCGTCGTTACGCTTCACTTGACGACTCAGTAATCCCAGATGCTGAAAACTTGAAAGTGACTTTGGAACGTGCCCTTCCTTTCTGGGAAGATAAAATCGCTCCAGCTCTTAAAGATGGTAAAAACGTATTCGTAGGAGCTCACGGTAACTCAATCCGTGCCCTTGTAAAACACATCAAAGGTTTGTCAGATGACGAGATCATGGACGTGGAAATCCCTAACTTCCCACCATTGGTATTCGAATTCGACGAAAAATTGAACGTAGTTTCTGAATACTACCTTGGAAAATAAAAAAATGTAAGTCTAGAATTGATTTCTAGGCTTTTTGTTTTTGTTCCCAGTTTCCAACTAGTTGAAAAAGCGATATAATGATAGTAGGAAGTAATTTGTTTAAGAGAGGGTGGCACTGATGGCTTATATTGAGATGAAACACTGTTACAAGCGTTATCAGGTTGGGGACACGGAGATTGTGGCCAATCGCGATGTGAATTTTGAAATTGAAAAGGGTGAATTGGTTATTATTCTAGGTGCATCTGGTGCAGGCAAGTCAACGGTTCTTAACCTTCTTGGGGGAATGGATACCAATGATGAGGGGGAAATCTGGATTGATGGTGCCAATATTGCCGACTACAATTCCCACCAGAGAACTAATTACCGTAGAAATGATGTCGGTTTTGTTTTTCAGTTTTATAATCTAGTGTCCAATCTGACAGCTAAGGAAAATGTGGAATTGGCCTCAGAAATTGTGACAGATGCCTTGGATCCTGAACAGGTCTTGACAGATGTAGGTCTGGCTCATCGTCTCAATAACTTTCCAGCCCAGCTTTCTGGAGGGGAGCAACAGCGAGTCTCCATTGCACGCGCGGTAGCCAAAAATCCTAAAATTCTCCTTTGTGACGAACCGACAGGCGCCTTGGACTATCAGACGGGCAAGCAAGTCTTGAAAATACTCCAAGACATGTCTCGTCAAAAGGGAGCAACGGTAATCATCGTGACTCACAATGGAGCTTTAGCGCCCATTGCTGATCGCGTGATTCATATGCACGATGCCAGTGTCAAGGATGTGGTGCTCAACCAGCATCCTCAGGATATCGACAGTTTGGAGTACTAGCATGATGAAGCGAAAAACCTATTGGAAGGACTTAATTCAGTCCTTCACAGGCTCCAAGGGGCGTTTTTTATCCATCTTGACCTTGATGATGTTGGGATCTCTAGCCCTAGTAGGCCTCAAAGTAACCAGTCCCAACATGGAGGCGACAGCTAATGCTTATTTAACAACTGCTCAAACCTTGGATTTGGCGGTTATGTCTAACTATGGTTTGGATCAAGCAGATCAAGAAGAACTAGAACAGATAGAGGGGGCAGAGGTCGAGTTTGGCTATTTGACAGATGTGGCTATGGAGAATGGGCAGGATGCCATTCGGCTGTATTCCAAACCAGAGCGAATTTCAATCTTTCAACTAAGAGAGGGACGACTTCCTCAGTCAGACAAGGAAATCGCTTTGGCCAGTCATCTGCAGAGTCAATATAGTGTGGGACAGGAGATTAGTTTTAAAGAAAAAGAAGAGGGTCATTCCTCTTTAAAAGACCATACTTATACCATTACTGGTTTTGTGGATTCAGCTGAAATCCTCTCCCAGCGAGATATGGGTACGCAGGAAGTGGAAGTGGAACTCTGACAGCCTATGGGGTGATTTTACCTAGTCAGTTTGATCAGAAAGTCTACAATATAGCTCGTTTGAAATATCAAGATTTAGCAGACTTAAATGCTTTTTCATCAGCTTATGAAGAAAAATCCAAACAGCATCAGGAAGATTTAGAACAAGCTTTGTCAGATAATGGCAAGGCACGTCTGCAACTCTTGAAAAAAGAAGGGCAAGAGTCTCTCGATAAGGGGCAAGAGACCCTTGACAAGGTTGAGACTAATTTGCAAGAAGGCAAGCGTCGTTTAGCAACTGCTCAAGCTCGTTTACAGGCTCAGGAAAGTCAACTAGCTTTGCTTCCTCAAGCTCAGAGAGAGCAGGCTAGTTCTCAACTTACCCAAGCCAAGCAGGAATTGAGCAAGGAAGAGGATAGGCTAAAGCAGGCCGAACAAAATCTAGCCCAAGAAAAGGAAAAATTAGAAAAACATCAGCAAGTCTTGGATGATTTAGCTGAGCCCAAGTATCAAGTCTATAATCGGCAAACCATGCCTGGCGGTCAAGGCTACCTCATGTACAGCAATGCTTCAGCCAGTATTCGGGCAGTGGGCAATATCTTTCCTGTAGTGCTTTATGCCGTAGCAGCCATGGTGACCTTTACAACCATGACTCGTTTTGTGGATGAAGAACGAACTCATGCTGGGATTTTTAAGGCCTTGGGCTATCGTAGCAAGGATATTATCGCCAAGTTTCTCCTCTACGGTCTAGTAGCTGGGACTGTCGGAACAGCTCTAGGTAGTATACTTGGCCATTATTTACTAGCTAGTGTGATTTCAAGTGTCATTACAAAAGGCATGGTGGTGGGAGAAACCCAGATTCAGTTCTATTGGACCTATAGCTTACTAGCTCTTGTCTTGAGTTGGTTGGCGAGTGTGTTACCAGCCTATCTGGTGGCTTGGAGGGAACTTCATGCCGAAGCAGCCCAGCTTTTACTACCTAAACCTCCTGTCAAAGGAGCTAAAATCTTACTAGAGCGCATCGGTTTTATCTGGCGCCATCTCAGTTTTACCCATAAGGTAACAGCCCGCAATATCTTCCGTTATAAGCAACGGATGTTGATGACGATCTTTGGTGTGGCAGGTTCTGTAGCCCTGCTCTTTGCAGGTTTGGGAATCCAATCCTCTGTAGCAGGAGTTCCGTCCAGACAGTTTCAACAAATCCAACAGTATCAGATGATTGTTTCTGAAAATCCTAGTGCGACCAATCAGGACAAGGCAAATCTAGAAGAAGTGTTGAAAGGGCAGGATATTCAAGCCTACCAGAAAAACTATTCTAAAACGCTAGACAAGGATTTCAAAGGCAAGGCTGGTCTTCAAACTATTACCCTTATGATGACTGATAAGGAAGATTTGACTCCCTTTATTTATCTGCAACATCATCAGCAGGAGCTGACATTAAAAGATGGCGTCGTTATTACAGCTAAACTTGCCCAGCTGGCAGATGTCAAGGTTGGGCAGACTCTAGAAATTGAAGGTAAGGAACTAAAGGTCGCTGCTATTACTGAGAACTACGTTGGTCACTTTATTTATATGAGTCAGGCTAGCTATGAGCAAATTTACGGACAGCTACCCCAAGCCAACACTTATCTGGTCTCGCTAAGGGATACCAGTGCGTCTAGTATCGAAAGTCAGGCAGGGCTTACTTATGAATCAAGCTGCGGTGTCCAGTGTTGTTCAAAATGCTTCAGCCATTCGCCTCTTTGACTCCGTCGCTAGCTCACTCAATCAGACCATGACCATCTTGGTCATCGTATCGGTTCTGTTGGCTATTGTTATCCTCTACAATCTGACCAATATCAACGTGGCTGAGAGAATCCGTGAACTCTCCACTATCAAGGTTCTCGGTTTTCATAATAATGAAGTTACCCTCTACATTTATCGTGAGACGATTGTGCTGTCCCTTGTGGGAATCGTACTTGGTTTGGTATCTGGTTTCTATTTACACCAATTTTTGATTCAAATGATTTCGCCTGCGACTATTCTCTTTTATCCGCAGGTAGGCTGGGAAGTCTATGTAATTCCAGTGGCAGCAGTAAGCATCATTTTGGCCTTGCTTGGTTTCTTTGTCAATTATCATCTGAGAAAGGTTGATATGCTTGAAGCCTTGAAATCTGTAGAGTAAGGTAGTTGTTTTTAGATAATTGAACTTGAATTTACTTGTAAAAAATCCTCCGTTTCAAAGAGTAGGGAACTCTTTGTGACAGAGGATTTTTTCTATAGGGCTTTAGCAGCTGCAATTGCGGCTTCGAAGTTTGGCTCAGAATTGATATTGTCCACGTATTCAACGTAGCGAATCGTATTGTCAGTATCGAGGACAAAGACTGCGCGTGCTAATAGGTGCCACTCATTGATTAAGAGGGCATAATCACGTCCAAAAGAATGGTCAAAGTAGTCTGAGAGCATGATGGCATTTTCAATGCCTTCAGCACCGCACCAACGTTTTTGGGCAAAAGGCAGGTCCATTGAAACAGTCAATACGACCGTGTTGTCCAGTCCAGCCAATTCTTCATTAAAACGACGCGTTTGAGTTGAGCAGATGCCTGTATCGATAGAAGGCACGACACTCAAGACTTTTTTCTTGCCATCAAAATCAGCCAGAGATTTTTTAGAAAGGTCTGTTGTAGTGAGAGAAAAATCAAGCGCCTTGTCGCCGACTTGTAGTTGTTTACCTGTAAAGCTCACAGGATTTCCGAGAAAAGTTACCATAAGATACTCCAATCTTTTTTCTTCCATTTTAGCTGAAACGGTCGAAATTTTCCAATGATTTGACCTAAAATGTGTGCATAGAAAAAACGCCAGCTCACATGTGAGAATGACGTTTTTCAGAGGCTTATTTTGCCAATCCTTCAGCAATCTTGTCAAGGTTGTATTTCATCATGCTGTAGTAACTGTCGCCTTCTTTACCTTGTTCTGCGATAGAGTCAGTAAAGATTTGTGCGTAGATTGGGATGTTTGTGTCTTGAGAAACAGTCTTCATTGGACGGTCATCCACACTAGATTCTACAAAGAGTGAAGGAACTTTTGTTTGGCGAAGTTTTTCAACCAAGGTCTTGATTTGTTCAGGTGTTCCTTCTTCTTCAGTATTGATTTCCCAGATGTAAGCACTTGGGACACCATAGGCTTTAGAGAAGTATTTGAATGCTCCTTCGCTGGTTACAATGAGTTTCTTTTCAGCAGGGATGTTATTAAATTTATCCTTACTTTCTTTATCAAGTTTGTCTAACTTATCAGTATATTCTTTGAGATTTTTTTCATAGAATTCCTTGTTGTTAGGATCTTTAGCACTCAATTGTTTGGCGATATTTTTAGCAAAGATAATTCCATTCTCAAGGTTAAGCCAAGCGTGTGGGTCTTCTTTACCTTTTTCATTTTTTCCTTCAAGGTAGATAACATCAACACCTTCACTGACTGCAAAGTAGTCTTTGTTTTCAGTTTTCTTGGCATTTTCTACCAATTTTGTAAACCAGGCATTGCCACCTGTTTCAAGGTTGATACCGTTATAGAAAATGAGGTCTGCCTCAGAAGTTTTCTTAACATCTTCAGGAAGTGGTTCGTATTCGTGTGGGTCTTGCCCAATCGGAACGATACTATGAAGATCAATCTTGTCACCAGCAATATTTTTAGTAATATCAGCGATGATTGAGTTTGTAGCCACAACTTTTAGTTTATGACCAGAAGCTGCATCTTTTTTCCGCTAGCACATGCTACAAGAGCAATGACGGAAAGAAAGAGAACGAGTAATGTACCTAATTTTTTCATTAGATCCTCCAATTTATTGGGGCTTTGCCCCTTATTTTAACAAATGTTTATTTTTTAGTTTCAAATATCGTTGTTTTGGAGCGATAAAGAAGCTAATGAGAAAGAAACTAGCGGCTGTAAGCACGATACTAGAACCTGCCGCAACGTTAAAGCTATAGCCGATAAAGAGTCCCAAAACTGAAGCAGTAGCTCCAAAGGTTGAGGAAAGGAAAATCATGCTTTTCAGGCTATTAGCATACAGATAAGCAGTTGCAGCTGGGGTAATCAGCATGGCTACAATCAGGATAGTTCCGACACTTTGCATGGCTGTCACAGACACGAGAGTCAAGAGTACCATGAGAAGGTAGTGATAGAAATTGACAGGCATTCCCATGGCTTTAGCCAAGAGTTCATCAAAGGAAGTTATCAAGAGTTGCTTGAAGAAAATCCAGATTAACAAGAGAATGACTGCTCCCACACCCATAGTAATAAACATATCCGTATCTTGGACGGCCAGGATATTACCAAAAAGGATATGGAAAAGGTCAGTTGAACTTTTAGCGACACCAATCAAGATGATACCGAGGGCTAAGAAAGAAGAAAAGGTAATGCCGATGGCGGTATCGCTTTTGATAATCGAGTTTCCCTTGATGTAGGTAATGATGATGGCAGCTAGCAGTCCAAAGACAATGGCTCCGATAAAGAAGTCAAGGCCCAAGATAAAGGAGAGGGCTACACCTGGTAAGACAGCATGTGAAATGGCATCTCCCATGAGTGACATCCCGCGTAGAATAATGAAACATCCCACAGCTCCAGCTACAATCCCGACGACAATAGCTGTTATCAAGGCATTTTGTAGGAAATGGAATTTTTGCAATCCATCGATAAATTCTGCAATCATAGGTCACCTCCATTTAAAAAGAGTTGATTACCGTAAGCTTCTTTTAGATTGGTTTCGGTAAAAGTTTCTTTTGTTGGACCAAAGGCAATCACTTCTCGATTGACAAGTAAGACTTGATCGAAGTAGTGGGGAATCTTGCTGAGGTCGTGGTGAACGATGAGAACCGTCTTCCCAGCTTTTTTCAAATCTCTCAGCGTATTCATGATGATTTCCTCACTGACAGAGTCAATCCCAGCAAAGGGTTCATCCAAGAGGATATAGTCGGCTTCCTGCACCAAACATCTGGCAATCAAGACCCGCTGGAATTGACCTCCAGACAGTTGACTAATTTGACGTTCAGCGTAGTCAGCTAGGCCGACGATTTCAAGGGCCTCTTGCACTTTCTTCCAATGTTTAGCCTTTAAACTTCGAAAGAGAGGAATAGAGGGAAATAGTCCTAACGAGACGCATTCCTTGACCTTGATGGGAAAGTTGTAGTCGATATTGATTTTTTGTTCGACATAGGCAATTCGGTGTAAGGATTTTTTAACTTCCTTGTCATCGAGAAATGCCTGACCTTGATGTGGGATAATTCCCAGCATCCCTTTTAATAGTGTTGATTTCCCAGCGCCGTTTGGACCAATGATGCTTAATTGTTGGTCCATGGAGCACTAGTGAAATATCCTTAAGTGCCAACGTTTCTTTGTAGGAGACACTGAGGTTTTCGATACGTATCATAAACTTATATTCCTCCTGTCTCTTAATATACATTAAAAAAAAATTAAGTCAAGTTAATTTTTGAAAAAATTAAAATAAGTCATTAAAAAATCTTTACACATCACACAAGGGAATCAATATATAGTGGATTGAATTTGGAATAGTCCACCGAGTTTTTTAAAACATTGTTAGAAATTCAAAGTAAATTATAAAAATGCCTTAGAAGCAGCATTGTACTACTCCAGCTCCAACTAACTCTATTTTGCTATATATTTAGTAGGAGGTCTAATAAAACGCATAATCTCAAGGTTTATACACCTGATATTATGCGTTTTTATGATTTTAAAGATTCTTTAATTAGATTTACTATCTGTACTTCAAAAAGTGTTTTAATCTATCCATGGATAACCCCTTAGTTTACCCTTTGATTTTTGTTGAGTATGAGCGATTCTTTGATGAATTATTTTGAATAAGTATATCACACTTTAAACATCAATAGTTTTTACTTTTGGTTAATGGACTAAAGTAACTAAATCCCCCTGCAAGAAATCTTATAGTACCTGCTAATATTAGAATACTTATGATAGTTAAGTTATGTGAAACAAGTATCCCTCCAAGGTATGCTCCTAAGGGGATAGAAGCAAATGAGATCATTCTAGTAATGCTAACAACACGTCCCAACATTTCTTTTTTGACAACTTTTTGTCGTAACGTAAAATATGTAATGGCATTGATATTGCCAAACATATTACTCAAACCTAAAAATACTCCCATATATATATAGTTTGTGTTAATTGATAGCAACATAGTAGATAGACCAGCTAGCATTGTACTGATGGAGAGGATTTTTCCATATCTAAACTTTTTAATTAATTCAGGGGCAAGAATAGCACCTAATATAGCTCCTACACCAGCTATTGAGAGTATTAATCCATAGTGAAAGGAGGTATAGCCTAGAACATCTGTAATATAGTAAACTAAGTTGGCCTGAAATATATGAATGCCAAAGTTTGTTCCAAAAAAAAGAATAGCTCCACTTAGGATGATTTTATCATTTTTTACATAGTGCAAACCAATAGATATTGTTTTAGAAAGACTCTCTTTTTTAGAGATATTTACTAGTGTATTTTCTGGAGTTTTTATGCAGAGAATTAATAGGCTGGCAATTAAAAAGGTAAGAGCATTGACCCATAAAACTTTAGCTGGATTAATAAGTAATAGAACAGAACCACTAATCATAGGAGCAATAAGATTTAATGTATTGTCAATAAGTTGGATTCCTGAATTGGCTTTTGATAGCTGATTGTCTGTTACAATCTGTGGTAACAAGCTTTGAAATGCTGGGTGGACTAATGGCTCTGTAGAGGAGAGCAGGAAGGTTAAAATATAAATTAAGAGTAAGAGTATATTATCATTTTTAAAAGATATTATTAGCAAACTTAGAATGACTAATGAGATTAAATGACATATTGAAATGATATATACTTTTTTGAATTTATCTGCTAATATACCTCCTACTAGAGAAAATAAAATCCATGGTAAAAATGAAATACCGTATAGAGTAGCCATATGAAATGGAGATCCTGTTTTCTCAAATACTAGCAAAGGTAGAGCTAATTTTCTTAGCCAATCACCAAAGTTGGATACAAGAAATGTTAGCCACAATATTTTGTAATTTCTATTCAATAATATTACCTCCACGACAGGTTATACAATTGGGATCTATATGCCAATGCTCGGCTATTTTTGTAGTCATTGTATTCATATCTATAGATTTTAATTGGCCTACAGTAGTTAATTCACCGATACCAGTGATATATTTTGTAACTTCTGAACAAATGATACCAGTTGCTACAGATACTAGAGGAGCTATGGCAGTATTGTCACCAACTAAATTTAAACGAGTTCTTTCTTCAAGGATTAGGTGAGAAATAGGGTGTTCTTTTTGGATAGTATTTCTCCAACAATCTATGCATCCAGATATTTTGGGGATAATAGTATATTGCAGGGCTCGTTGCGCTTCTAAACCTGCACAAAATAAAGGAATATTCAGCTTTACTATAGCTTCATTTACCCATCTTGCTAGTTTGATTTTAGGTCTATCCGCAACTAGTATTAAGCAGTCGAATCCTCGGAATGATTCAACAACATCTTCAGATGAATTGATTTTCTTTTCATCAACAGTAAATTTTATTTGAGGATTAAATTCATAGATGCGTTGTTTTGCTATACTTGCTTTACTCTTTCCTATATCATCAAAGTTATATAAAATTTGTCTATTTAAATTAGATATATCAACGACATCAAATTCAACAGCTTTTATTTCTCCTATACCTAAGCCAGCTAAGTCATATATAATGTGAGATCCTAATCCGCCTAATCCAATAATTCCAATTTTTGAATCAATTAATTTTTTTGAAATATATTTATTTTCACTTAAAGTTGCGTAAGATGAAAAAAGTTGATGTTTCTGTGATAACGTTCTAATTCATACTTGAATAATATTTTAGAACCAGTAAGATTTAAATCCTCGATAAATCGTTCTTTACTGATTTCATCAATAGCTTCCATTACATCAGATGGTGATAGTTCACTGTAGGTTTCTGAAACTTCTCTTATGATTTTTTCGACAGTATTAATTCCATCCATTTTTTTGAGCATGTATTCAATAGCTCCGCTAGGGTCTTCATGTTCTGTAATTTCTCCAAACCCACCTATATAGACCGATCCGTCTTTATATACTACTGGGTAAGCCTTTTTTAGTTTTGGACGAGCTTTTAGTAGATCCATTATATCTCCTTATATCAATTAAAAGAAAAGGTAACTAGAGAAAGTTTAGTTACCAGCCTCGGTGAAGAAAGTATTACTATCCTTTACTGCACTGCGATTCCTGCAATACTTACAGAATGAACACGTTTTTGCTTAAGCATAAAATCTACCTCCTAATATTTAAATTTCAAGTAGCAAAGCTATGAGATAGATAGAATTTTATCATTTTATATATTTTTTGTCAATTCATTTTTCAGACAATTAATTTTTTTGTGAATTTTTAAAAAATTTTTAAAAAATTGAAATACTAACTGAAAAATGATAGAAAAGGAAAGTTCATTTTTAATTGCATTCCCTAGTGATTTTTGTTAAGATAAAGACAAATACAAATGAAAGCGAGAACAAGATGACACGTTATCAAGATGATTTTTATGATGCTATCAATGGAGAATGGCAACAGACAGCTGAAATCCCAGCAGATAAGTCTCAAACAGGAGGTTTTGTTGATTTAGATCAGGAAATTGAAGACTTGATGCTGGCGACAACAGACAAGTGGTTAGCAGGTGAAGAGGTGCCTGAGGATGCTATCTTGGCAAACTTTGTCAAATACCACCGCCTAGTTCGTGATTTTGACAAGAGAGAAGCTGACGGTATCACACCTGTCTTACCACTCCTTAAAGAATTCAAGAGTTGGAGACTTTTGCGGATTTTACAGCTAAACTAGCAGAGTTTGAGCTTGCAGGAAAACCGAACTTCCTTCCTTTTGGTGTATCGCCAGACTTTATGGATGCCAGAATCAATGTTTTATGGGCTAGCGCTCCAAGCACGATTCTGCCAGATACGACCTACTATGCAGAAGACCATCCTCAGCGAGAAGAGCTCTTGACTCTTTGGAAAGAAACCAGCGCAAATCTTCTTAAGGCTTATGATTTCTCTGATGAAGAAATTGAAGACTTATTAGAGAAGAGATTAGAACTAGACCGCCGAGTTGCGGCAGTGGTGCTTTCTAATGAAGAAAGTTCAGAATATGCTAAACTCTACCATCCATATTCTTACGAAGATTTCAAGAAATTCGCGCCTGCCCTACCTTTGGATGACTTCTTCCAAGCTGTTCTTGGACAAGTACCAGACAAGGTTATCGTAGACGAGGAACGTTTCTGGCAAGCAGCAGATCAATTCTATAGTGAAGAGGCTTGGCCTCTTCTCAAAGCAAACTTAATTTTAAGTGTAGTCAATCTTTCAACCAGCTATTTAACAGAAGAAATCCGTGTCTTGTCAGGTGCCTACAGCCGTGCCCTTTCTGGAGTTCCAGAGGCAAAAGATAAGGTCAAAGCAGCTTATCATCTAGCACAGGAACCTTTCAAGCAAGCCCTGGGTCTTTGGTACGCCCGTGAGAAGTTCTCTCCAGAAGCCAAGGCGGATGTGGAGAAAAAGTAGCAACTATGATTGATGTCTATAAGGAACGCTTGGCTAAAAATGACTGGCTGACTCCTGAAACTCGTGACAAGGCCATCGTCAAACTCAATGTCATCAAGCCTTATATCGGTTACCCAGAAGAATTACCAGAACGCTATAAGGACAAGGTAGTGGATGAGACTGCTAGTCTTTTTGACAATGCTCTAGCCTTTGCGCGTGTGGAAATCAAGCACAGTTGGAGCAAGTGGAACCAACCTGTAGACTACAAAGAATGGGGCATGCCTGCTCATATGGTCAATGCCTACTACAATCCACAGAAGAACCTGATTGTCTTTCCTGCGGCTATTTTACAAGCACCTTTCTATGACTTGCATCAGTCATCTTCTGCTAACTACGGTGGTATTGGGGCAGTTATTGCCCATGAAATTTCTCACGCCTTTGATACCAATGGAGCTTCCTTTGATGAAAATGGTAGCCTCAAGGATTGGTGGACAGAGAGCGACTATGCTGCCTTCAAGGAGAAAACACAAAAAGTCATTGACCAGTTTGATGGACAGGATTCTTATGGAGCAACCATTAACGGTAAATTGACTGTATCAGAAAACGTGGCTGACTTGGGAGGAATCGCAGCAGCGCTTGAAGCAGCTAAGAGAGAAGCAGACTTCTCAGCAGAAGAGTTCTTCTACAACTTCGGTCGCATCTGGCGCATGAAAGGTCGTCCAGAATTTATGAAACTTTTGGCTAGTGTCGATGTGCACGCGCCAGCCAAACTTCGTGTCAATGTACAAGTGCCAAACTTCGATGATTTCTTTACAACCTATGATGTCAAAGAAGGTGACAGAATGTGGCGTTCACCAGAAGAGCGCGTGATTATTTGGTAATACAAAGAGACAAGTAAAACTCCTATAATTACACCTTCCCTATCTATGTACACCCTAAAAAGTTAGATAGAATAATCTAGCTTTTGGGGTGTAGTTCATAGGGATTATGAAATTGAAGTCTTTTCTTATTTTAAAATTCATAGTAAAATCCCTCCGTATCAAGATAACAGGAGGATTTTTATGTCTCAAAAGACTATCAACATAGGCTACGCCCGTGTATCTACTCATAAGCAAGACCTAGGATTGAAAGTGCAAATCGAAGCTCTCAAACATTGCGATAAACTTTTTATAGAAAAGGAATCTGGTGCAAATAACACTCGTCCTGAACTTACAAAAGCCTTAAAACTGGCCTCTGACTTTTCGAAAGATGGCAAGCAGGTTACTTTCACTATCTATAAGTTAGATAGACTGACTCGATCTATGTTTAAGCTACTAGAACTTATTGAACAATTTAATGAATATCATATTCAGCTAGTCAGTTTGCATGAAAAACTAGAAACAGACTCTCTTATTGGCAGGTTACTTTGCGTCATTTTAGGCTTTGTGGCAGAAAATGAGCTGGAAAATCTGAGGTTTCGCACAAAAGAAGGACTTCGAAAAGCTAAGGAAAATGGTGTTAGATTAGGAGCAAAACGGATTTCAAAAGAAAAGGAGGAGCGGATACTTAACAAATATCTACATTCAAATATAAGCATACGTAATATTGCAAAAGCTGAACAAATTTCTACATCAACCCTATATAAAGTGTTAGAACGCAATAAAGTGGCGAACAATCGTCAAAAAAAACGGAAAATCATTGCTAAAAATAGGGAAAAATGGTAGAATGAAGCTGTAAATTTGTTTCGATTAACGACCGTTTGATGAAACAGTCAAAACAACAATATGAATATTTAAAAAATACGAGTTTAACAGTGTTTTTAACCTGTATTAGACTGGTATTTTTTGTGTATCGTTTAACGGTCGTTACGCGATACACTTAGTTCCCTATCTCTAAAGTAGTTAGCGAGCTTATGGTAACAAAAAATTGAAAAATTATTAAGATATGTAATAGTGTAATAGCTGTATTGTTCAGTTAATGGATAAAGGTTCATTTAAGGCTTCTATCAAGAACATTAAATGTTTAGAGAATGAGTTGGCTCAAAATTTTGCTTTTGTGGTCTTGAAAGGAAGTTGATTTTGTTATTTTATAAGCCTAAAAAGGCAATTTTACATTCCCAAGGAGGAAAAATTATGAATAAACTAACTAAATTAGGTATTGTCACTTTCTCTGCTGTAACTCTTAGTGCTGCCGTGCCAACTTTGGTGCGTGCCGAGGAAAACGTTGCTCCGCAGCCAAATGTTGCTGCTAAACCTAATGTTGCTCAACCAACACCTGCACCAAAACCTAATGGTAGCTGGGTTGATTTCAGTATGCTCGACCCAATCGCTAAGCCAAAGCCAGGCAAAGAAGTTTCGAAACCTGCCGAAAAGCTTGAGAAGAGCCCGCGCCTGTCGAAAAACCTTCGACCGAGGGCAACATTCTTGCAAACGGAACAGATGAGGCTATCGCAGAGGACAAGAAAAATGCTAAGATCGAGAAAAAATACAACGTCGATCCAACCAATCAGCTACCTGAGCCAGGTCTACCAATCATAACGCCTGAACCAGAACAACCTATAACAGATTCTAAAGAGATGAAGAAGATGGTAGCAGAGGATTTAGCCTATAAGAAAGGAGCAGCTAAGACTCAAGAAGAGTACAATAAACTGATAGCTGAGGCTAATGAGAAGCTTTGGGCTGCTGACGGAGTTGATATGGATGAACTGATCCATAGACTAATCCCAGAAAAACCTGGAGCCGTGCCAGCATTCTCAGATATAAGCGTTCGAAAATATGAAATCCAAGCAGATTTCTTAGATGCTGATCTTGTCCAAAAACATGGATACACTACTGAATCAAGAATTGATAGTCCAAAACAAGCAGAAGTTAGCTCTACATGGAACGTACATGACAAAGATAGCGCAGATGGAATACTAACAGAAAAAAATTCTCCGACTACACTTTTAGCCACGTTGTAAAAGCCGCTGCAGATCATCCAGATATTGATCCAGATCCAAAGGTTGTCAGAGTTAGTTATGATGCAGCCTATGCTTTGCGTGGTTCTGGTTACAAAAATAAAGGAGATAATCTTTTCCGCTACTATTTTATTTACACTAAAAATAAACCAGTAGAAGAAAAACCAACTCCTAAAGATCCGCAACCAGTGGAAACGGAAAAACCTGCTGTAACTCCGAAACCAGCGGAAACAGTTAAGCCAACTGAGCAACCGAAACCAGTTGAGAACAAGCTTATTGAAAATAAACCTGCTGAAACACCCGTTCCACTACAAAACCAGCAGAAACCCCTCAACCAGAGGTTAAACCTGCAGAACAACCACAACCTGCTAAACCAGTGGAACCAGCCGAAAATACTGGATTGCCAAAGATTCCTTATCGTAACGACCAGCCAAAACGTTGGTTTAATAATGGAACAGGTCGTCCTACTCTAACAACAAACGACCTTGCTGCTCCCCTTCCTACTGAAAATGTAGAAAAAACATCTTACGGTTGGTGGACAGCTGAACCAGACCTGCTTCATGCAGGCTCTCATATAAAAGTAAATACTTTTAATTCGAATTTCAATAATCCGATGTTCGAAAACGGTAAAGAGATAAAATTTAAAGGTAGCGGATTTGGAGATCTGGACAGTAGGTTTAAACCTGCTCTTGTTCGAGTAAAAGTTCCAGAGTTGGAAGGAATGAACTACGAAGCTTATACAATCTTCTATGAAGTTCCTAATAAAAATGGAAATCCAACTTACGGAACAAATCGAACTCTCCAAGGTGGTGGCATCTCTTTAACTATCAAATCAAAAGAGAAGAAAGAAGATATTCAGGTTTATACATTAACTAAGGATAGAAAACTGGAAGAACTCTATTATCCAGGATTCCCAAGTGAAGAAACAAATCGCTATGATGAGAAAACTAAAACTCATTCATACAATCTATTTGGTGAGACCTACGATACTTACGTTTTCTTGTTTAAGAACCCTGCTGAAAAACCAGCTGAGCAAGTAAAACCTGAAGTTAAGCCAAGTGAACAACCTAAGCCAGACAAGCAGCCAAGTGTTCCTACTGTTCCAGCTGATCAACCACAACCTGCTAAGCCAGAGAAACCAGCAGAAAAGCCAATCGAGAAACCTGTAGTTCCTGACACACCAAAACCAGTTGCACCAGCTGTTCCAGATCAACCACAACCTGCTAAGCCAGAGAAACCAACTGAACAACCTGTGAATCCAGTTGCTCCAGTAACACCGACAACTCCTGTAACGCCTACACTTAACCCAGCCATCCCAAACAATACTCGTGTTCTTTCGAACAAAGCTGGAAGCGTTCAAGTGCATGGTTCAGAAGCAACACTCAAAAATGTCAGCTATATCAAGGTAGAAGAAACCAAGCCGACTTCACTTGAATCAAAAGACTACAAGGCATTTGACATTCATCTATATGACGCGAATGGTAAAGCTATCCAGCCAAATGGCATGGTTCTAGTAAGTCTTTCTGCTGATAAGCCAGTTGAAAATGTTTACTATGTTGCTCCAGATGGTACTTTACAGGCATTGAAGTTCAAACAAGATACAGATAAGGTTACTTTTGAAACCAATCACTTCAGTATCTATGCTATGACCTTCAAAGTTGCCGCAAGCCGTGATAACGGAGGTAGTACAACTCCTGTTCCAGTTGTAAATAGTAGTAATACTGAACAAAAAGGAAATGACGCAAGTAGTACAAAAACTCAAGCTGAGTCGTTAGCAACTAAGACTGAAACTATTTCGAAACAAGTAGCTAAGACTTTGCCAAATACTGGAGAAAATCACTCAATTCTCGCCACCCTATTTGGAATGTTAACTCTAACTGCTGGATTATTTAGCTTTCGTAAGGAGTCAGAATAACTCCAATTCATAGTTTATCTATCAAATATTTTAGACTGTGAAAAAATCAATTTGAGGAGATGATTTAGAAAATCTTTTCATGATAAAACGCATAGTATCAAACTTTTCTACATCTGATATTATGCGTTTTTTATAATTCTAATACTCTTCGAAAATCTCTTCAAACCACGTCAGCTTCGCCTTGCCGTAGATATATGTTACTGACTTCGTCAGTTCTATCTGCAACCTCAAAACGGTGTTTTGAGCTGACTTCGTCAGTTCTATCGACAACCTCAAAACGGTGTTTTGAGCTGACTTCGTCAGTTCTATCCACAACCTCAAAACAGTGTTTTGAGCTGACTTCGTCAGTTCTATCCACAACCTCAAAACAGTGTTTTGAGCTGACTTCGTCAGTTTTATCTGCAACCTCAAAGCTGTGCTTTGAGCAACCTGCGGCTAGTTTCCTAGTTTGCTCTTTGATTTTCATTGAGTATTAAATTGTGCTATCGATTGTCATCATCTTGCTAGAAAAAGGGATTGAAGGCCTTTTCGTGAGCGATAGTAGTAGCTGGACCATGTCCTGGATAGACATCGTAGTTTGGTAGGGTGAAGAGTTGGGTCTGGATACTATGAAGGAGTTGCTCTGTACTACCAGTCGGAAGATCCGTCCGTCCAATTGTTTCGCGGAACAGAGCATCTCCCGTCAAGACTAGGTGAGCATCAGGAAAGACTAGGGAAACACCACCGATAGAGTGCCCTGGGGTCGGTAGAACCTTGAAACGAAATTCCTCTAGTTGGTATTCTTCGTGAAAGACAAAGGTGTGTTCTGCAGGTTTTGTGACCACATCTGCCATATCATCGTGGCGAGGGAGACCGGAGAGATTATCGACAGGAGTGTAGAGCCAGCTGGCTTCGCTCTCTGCGATATAGACAGGAGGATTGCCAAAGGTCTCGCGCACCAAGTCCAGACTCATGATATGGTCATAATGAGCGTGGGTCAGGAGAATAGCGCAGATCGGTTTGTTGAGGTTCTCGATTGTCTGACGAATGGCTTCCCAATGACTACCAGGATCTACTACGATAAGGTGCTTTTCGCCTTCTAGGTAATAGGTGTTTTCATAGGCAACAGGATTCACAGTTTTATGAATTTTCATATTAGCTCCAATCTCAAAGAATGTACTAAATTAAGTATAGCATAGTTGGGGGAAATAGGTAAGGATTTAGAATGAACTTAAAAACCAGCATGACTAGATGAAGACAGGCTCGTTCTCAATTTATCAATATTGGAGAGGTGTCAATTGCCCTTCATAGGTTGCATAAACTCCGTCATTAGCTTGTTTGATAGATGTGATGTTTAGAGTGCCACCGTAGTTGGCTTCTCGTTTGTCGCTATATTCACTATAAGTTATCCTATTGGGCAGGTTCTGATCCTTAGCATAGTATTGAACGACTGTTTTTTTATAGCTTTGCTGGCTGAATAGGAACAGGCAACTAGCTCCTAATACTAGGAGAGCAAAGATAGAAATAGCAGTTTTTTTCATAGGTGTTCTCCTTATAAACTAACGGATAAAAGAAAGTATCTTGAGGATTTTTATACTCTTCGAAAATCTCTTCAAACCGCGTCAACGTCGCCTTGCCGTATATATGGTTACTGACTTCGTCAGTTCTATCTGCAACCTCAAAACGGTGTTTTGAGCTGACTTCGTCAGTTCTATCCACAACCTCAAAACAGTGTTTTGAGCTGACTTCGTCAGTTCTATTTACAACCTCAAAGCGGTGCTTTGAGCAACCTGCGGCTAGTTTCCTAGTTTGCTCTTTGATTTTCATTGAGTATTAATTCCAAAATCCAGTCAAGGTACCAGTGTATGTGATACGTTTATCTTTCGTATCTTCAGGGAAATTGGGGAAGTCAAAAAGTCTTTGGGTTACAATATGGTTTCCGTTCTTCTATCTCTCCTTCTATCACCTAAGTTTAAAATCTAACTTCGTAGTATATTATGGACCAATAATTCAGAATTATCAAGCAATTCTGAATTATTTTTTCTTATTCTGTTCCAATCTAGTTTTCATATTCTTAAAAAAGTGATAAAATGGTAGGAAGAATTGGAGAGTAGAGATGCCAAAAGAAGTGAATTTAACAGGCGAAGAAGTTGTCGCTTTAACCAAAAAATATTTAACGGAAGAGGATGTCCATTTTGTCCATAAGGCCTTGGTCTATGCGGTGGATTGTCATAGTGGTCAATACCGCAAATCAGGCGAGCTTATATCATTCACCCTATTCAAGTGGCAGGTATTCTAGCCAAACTCAAGCTGGATGCTGTAACGGTAGCTTGTGGTTTCTTGCATGATGTGGTGGAAGATACAGATGCGACCTTGGACGATTTGGAAAGAGAGTTTGGTCCCGATGTGCGCGTGATTGTTGACGGAGTCACCAAGCTTGGCAAGGTCGAGTACAAGTCTCACGAAGAGCAGTTGGCTGAAAATCATCGCAAGATGCTCATGGCCATGTCTGAGGACATCCGCGTTATCTTGGTCAAACTGTCTGACCGCTTGCACAATATGCGAACCCTGAAACATCTTCGAAAAGACAAGCAGGAGCGCATTTCCAAAGAAACTATGGAAATCTATGCCCCACTTGCTCACCGTTTGGGGATTTCCAGTGTCAAATGGGAATTGGAAGACCTGTCTTTCCGTTATCTCAACCCGACAGAGTTTTACAAGATTACCAATATGATGAAGGAAAAGCGCAGAGAGCGTGAAGCCTTGGTGGATGAGGTAGTCACAAAATTAGAGGAGTATACGATAGATCGTCACTTGAAAGGGAAGATTTATGGTCGTCCCAAGCATATTTACTCAATTTTCCGCAAAATGCAGGACAAGAGAAAACGGTTTGAGGAAATCTATGACCTGATTGCCATTCGTTGTATTTTGGATACCCAAAGTGATGTTTATGCCATGCTTGGTTATGTGCATGAACTTTGGAAACCCATGCCTGGTCGCTTTAAGGACTACATCGCTAACCGCAAGGCAAATGGTTACCAGTCTATCCATACGACTGTCTATGGGCCAAAAGGGCCGATTGAATTCCAAATTCGGACCAAGGCCATGCACGAGGTGGCTGAGTACGGGGTTGCGGCTCACTGGGCTTATAAGAAAGGCGTTAAGGGGCAGGTTAACAGCAAGGAGTCTGCTATTGGGATGAACTGGATCAAGGAGATGATGGAGCTTCAAGATCAGGCTGATGATGCCAAGGAATTTGTGGACTCTGTTAAGGAAAACTATCTGGCTGAGGAGATTTACGTCTTTACACCAGATGGAGCTGTCCGTTCTCTTCCAAAAGATTCAGGACCTATTGACTTTGCTTATGAAATCCATACTAAAGTCGGTGAAAAAGCGACTGGTGCTAAGGTCAACGGCCGTATGGTTCCACTGACAACCAAGCTCAAAACAGGGGATCAGGTTGAAATTGTCACCAACCCCAACTCCTTTGGACCTAGCCGCGACTGGCTCAATATGGTCAAGACCAGCAAGGCGCGCAACAAGATTCGTCAGTTTTTTAAAAACCAAGATAAGGAATTATCTGTTAATAAGGGTCGTGAAATGTTGATGACCCAGTTCCAAGAAAATGGTTATGTGGCCAATAAATTTATGGACAAGCGTCATATGGACCAAGTCCTGCAAAAGACCAGCTACAAGACAGAAGACTCCCTCTTTGCGGCCATTGGTTTTGGGGAAATCGGTGCTATTACTGTCTTTAATCGTCTGACTGAAAAGGAACGTCGTGAAGAAGAACGTGCCAAGGCCAAGGCTGAGGCAGAAGAACTTGTCAAAGGTGGCGAGGTCAAGGTTGAAAATAAAGAAACCCTCAAGGTCAAGCATGAAGGTGGTGTGGTCATTGAAGGTGCTTCTGGTCTCCTAGTGCGGATTGCCAAGTGTTGTAACCCCGTGCCTGGTGATGATATTGTCGGCTACATTACCAAGGGTCGTGGTGTGGCTATTCACCGTGTGGACTGTATGAACCTGCGCGCCCAAGAAAACTACGAGCAACGTCTCCTTGATGTGGAGTGGGAAGGTCAGTACTCTAGCTCAAATAAAGAGTATATGGCTCATATTGATATTTATGGCCTCAACCGTACAGGATTGTTGAACGATGTACTGCAAGTTCTCTCAAACACAACCAAGAATATTTCAACAGTCAATGCCCAACCAACCAAGGATATGAAATTTGCCAATATCCATGTGTCCTTTGGCATTACCAACCTCTCGACGCTGAACGGTTGTGGACAAGATTAAGAGTGTGCCAGAAGTTTACTCTGTCAAACGAACCAACGGTTAATTGTCTGAGTTCTTACTAGAAAGGCTATTATGAAAATCATTATCCAACGTGTTAAAAAAGCCCAAGTCAGTATCGAAGGTCAGGTTCAGGGAAAAATCAATCAGGGGCTCTTATTGCTGGTTGGTGTTGGACCAGAGGACCAAGAGGAAGATTTGGACTATGCTGTGAGAAAACTGGTCAATATGCGGATTTTTTCAGATGCAGAAGGCAGGATGAACCTATCTGTCAAAGATATTGAAGGAGAAATCCTTTCTATTTCCCAGTTTACCCTCTTTGCGGATACCAAGAAAGGCAATCGTCCAGCCTTTACAGAAGCAGCCAAACCTGATATGGCATCAGACTTCTATGATGTTTTCAACCAAAAACTAGCGCAAGAAGTGCCTGTTCAGACAGGTATCTTTGGAGCGGATATGCAGGTTGAGCTGGTCAATGATGGGCCAGTTACCATTATCCTAGATACTAAAAATAGATAAGAAAGATCAAGCCCAGCTACTTGGTTTTTCTCATCTATCATAAAATACTCCAAAAGAAATCGGTGCTTGATAGGCTTGGGGAAAGTCTTGTTTCAGGATTTGGCAGGTGCGATAGGAAGGGATGAGATGTCCTAGGATGAGGAGAGTCCCCTGAAGGAAAAGTGGGGTACCACTTAAACATATCAAGGAGAGAATCATCAGGATATCCCATAGGAGGATTTGTAAGGCAAAGCGCCAGAATCTCGGTCTAATCTGGGAATAGAGTTGACTAAAGTGGTCACAAAGCTGGTTAGAAAGATAGGTCAACAGCACAGGGTGAAAGAAAATGAGCTAACCGCTATAAATCAAAATCCAATCCCAAGTAAGCACCTCTTTAAAAGCCAAAATGCCCAGCATGATTCCATCAATGACAAGGAGCTCAATGGTTTTGATGAAGATGATTTTTTCATGATAAGCCCTCCTTTTTTCATCTGTTAGTGACGGAATAGTTTATATAATTATTATACAATATTTAGTTGGATTATGGAAGCGCTTACTATCGTTTTTGATATAAAAAATAGATAAGAAAACCCTGAAAATAAAACTTTCAGGGTTGGTTGGGGTACTTGAGAAATTAGTCGATTTTTTCGACGTAGAGTTGTTTTGCAATGTCCATACTTACTTGCAAATTCTCGTTTTTACTGAGGATAGTGAAGGTATTGCTGAAGCCATCAAACTGCTTGACTTGGAGAGGATCACCGATGTGAAGTGAGTGCTTATCCAAATAACTGAGAATGTCAAAACTATCGTGCACACGAGTCAGGCGGTAGGCGCCAGCTTCCTTGATGTCAGCTAGTGGCAGGTTATTGATTTCAACCAGGAGTTCTCCCTTGGCAGGAATAGTTCCTCCGTGAGGGCAAGTCTTGGGGAATCCAAGTAATTTTTCTAGTCTCTCCACGAATAGCTCAGAGACAGTATGTTCCAATACCTCAGCTTCCTCGTGAATCTGGTCACTTGTATAGTCTAAATGATGGACTAGAAAAACTTCAATCAAGCGATGCTTACGATAGAGCTCAGAGACCAATTTGAGACCGAGGTCAGTCAGTAGATAGCCACATTCCTTGTCCTTGAGGATGAGATTTTCACTCTTCATCCGTTTAATCATTTCAGTTACGGCAGGGGGAGAGACTTGCATACGAGCCGCAATTTCCTTGTTGGTAATTTTATGCAGGTCTATGCCAATTTCATAAATACATTTTAGATAATCTTCTTTATTCGGGGTCATTCGCTTCCTCTTGTCTAATATCTTTATCTAGTATATCAAAAAAAGCTAGATTTCTCTAGCTGTGACTTTTTATGTTATACTTATTGCAAGAGAAAAAAACGAGGAGATAGATATGACAAAAATAGCTCTTCTTTCAGATATTCATGGAAATACTACCGCTTTGGAGGCTGTTTTGGCAGATGCTCGGCAGCTAGGAGTGGATGAATACTGGCTTCTGGGAGATATTCTCATGCCAGGGACAGGACGTAGAAGGATTTTGGACTTGTTGGATCAACTACCGATTACAGCTAGAGTTTTGGGGAACTGGGAAGACAGTCTGTGGCATGGTGTCCGCAAGGAATTGGATAATACTCGTCCTAGTCAACGCTATCTCTTGCGCCAGTGCCAGTATGTTTTAGAGGAAATTTCCCTAGAAGAAATTGAATTGCTTCACAATCAACCTCTTCAAATCCATCGTCAGTTTGGGGATTTGACAGTTGGAATTAGCCATCATCTGCCTGATAAGAATTGGGGGCGTGAGTTGATTCATACTGGAGCGCAAGAGGATTTTGACCGCTTGGTGACCAATCCTCCTTGTGATATTGCTGTTTATGGACATATTCACCAGCAGTTGCTTCGTTACGGAACTGGTGGGCAATTGATTGTTAATCCGGTTCGATTGGGCAGCCTTTCTTTTTGGATGCCCAGTTGCGGAAGGACTTGCGGGCCCAGTATATGATTTTGGAGTTTGATGACAAGGGCTTGGTAGATATGGATTTCCGACGGGTAGACTACATGTAGCAGCTGAATTGCAGC
The DNA here is from genome assembly GCF_948472335.1 of Streptococcus bouchesdurhonensis. The sequence goes on from NZ_CAOKTW010000002.1 coordinate 233,967, forward strand.
TAGCTAAAGACCTGAAACTTCCCTATTTTGAGGTTTATTATGAAAGTCTGGTCAATGGTATCCACCATACTCATCATCAGGAATTTCTGAGTGAATTGGCCCAGAAAGAGGGCTATGATAGGGAATTAGATGCTTGGTTGAAAAGTGGTAACGATTGACATTACAACTAAAAAGGGTATAATAAAAGAAAAAGAAGAGTAGAGGCAGGGTAGCCTCGTAAAAAGGAGAAGAGCATGCAAATTCCAAGTAGATTTACCATTGCGACTCATATGCTGATAATCATTGCCCTCAAGGGGAAGGAAAGCAAGGTGACCAGTGATTTTCTGGCTGCTAGTGTCGGGGTCAATCCTGTCATTATCAGAAAAACCTTGTCCCAGTTGAAGAAGGCAGAGCTGATTTCAGTTGCGCGTGGAACAGGAGGAACTGAGATTGTCAAGGATCTCAAGGATATTAGTCTTTTAGATGTTTATCAAGCGGTTGAGTGTCTTGGTAAGACTGGTCAACTCTTCAGTTTCCATGACAATCCAAATCCAAATTGTCCAGTTGGAGCCCATATTCATGATGTTTTGGATCAAAAATTGGAGAGAATCCAGCTGGCCATGGAGGCAGAGCTTGGTCAGACTAGTTTAGAGCAAGTTGTGGCTGATGCAGAGAGTCAGATGAAGGAGTGAATTCTTCTTTAAAATAAAAAAGCTTATGAGAAGGTTTTTATACTCAATGAAAATCAAAAAGCAAACTAGGAAGCTAGCCGCAGGTTGCTCAAAGCACCGCTTTGAGGTTGTAGATAAGACTGACAAAGTCAGTCACATATATACGGTAAGGCGACGCTGACGTGGTTTGAAGAGATTTTCGAAGAGTATTACCTTTTCATAAGCTTTTTATCTATTCTTCCAGGCTTGGTAACGGGTATCAATCAATAATTGGGTGAGGTGTCCCATGGTTTCCCTTTCTTCTGGAGTGAGGGATTGAGCTTGGACGAAGAGATGACGAATGTGTTCGATAGCCTTTAAGGAAGACAAGTCATTGATAGAAGTAATACCAGAATCAAGAATGGTTCCAAAGAAGAGATCGAAGTAGAGATGGAGTTCTTCGTCAGGGACTGTGGCCACCCACTCCTTGAAGGTTGTGTCAACTTGTTGGCTATCACTGTTGGTCTTATCCAGTTGGACGAAGTGCTTGTCCTCAATCTGCCAACTAAAGGTATCGTGCTGGGCGATACCACCTAAGGCAGTACTGTGCACGATGATTTGGTGGGCAGGAATTTCCAGCATCATACCGATAATGGAGCCTTGTGGGATGAAGACCTTGGTTCTATCCATTAGCCTTTGATAGCCCTCAGTTTGTGTCAGCTCTTTATGGAGACCAGGCGCATCAAAGGTATAAACTGCTGTGATCTGATTTTGCGAGCTTTGCTCAATTTGACTAGCAGCATAGATGGCTAGATTTCCTCCCTTGGAATGCCCAGCCAGAATGACCTTTTGCTTAGGATGGTGGGCAAAAAAGTTCTTTAAATAGCGAAGGGCGTGCTTTTGAGCAGGAATTTCCTTCATATAGGTCAGGTGGAAATCTTCCTTCCAGCCAATGATGCTGTCATCTGTCCCACGAAAGACAATCAGATAGGTATCGAGAGTGAGGCGGTAGGTCATAGCCGCAAACTGTTTTTGCAGCTCAGGATCAATGTCATTGATAAAATGGGAGAGTTTGCAATTTTTGAAGCGTTTGTGTTGAGCTAGTTCATCTAATAGCTGGAGGCGATTTTTGCTAGTAAGCATGGTGGGCTCTCTTGGAACCTGAGGTGCTAGATCTAAAAGACGTTGAGGAAGTGTGGAGACCATATTATCAAAGGAGAGGTAGGTAGCTTCTGTTAAGGCTAGAATGTCTAACTCATTCAATGGAAAGTCGTAAAAGGAATCGTATGCGACATCTTTCAGGTAATCAAAAATATTGGCCATAAGAGCTCCTTTCTTTTCTTTATCTTATCAAATTTCCCTCAAATTAGCTAGTAGGATTGTCTTACTTTGTTGGCTAAAAACAAGCTACTTCAAATTCAGTTTCAGACCTGCTAGCATGGAAAAATCTGTTATAATAATAGAAAAGGAGGAGCGCATGCACAAGATTTTATTAGTAGAAGATGATCAGGTCATTCGTCAACAAGTCGGAAAAATGCTCTCTGAATGGGGATTTGAAGTGGTTCTGGTAGAAGACTTTATGGAAGTTTTGAGTCTTTTTGTTCAGTCGGAGCCTCATCTGGTCCTCATGGATATTGGACTGCCCTTGTTTAATGGCTATCACTGGTGTCAGGAAATTCGCAAGATTTCCAAGGTCCCCATCATGTTTCTGTCTTCGAGAGACCAGGCTATGGATATTGTCATGGCAATCAATATGGGCGCGGATGACTTTGTGACCAAACCTTTTGACCAGCAGGTTCTTTTAGCCAAGGTTCAGGGCTTGCTGCGTCGTTCCTATGAGTTCGGGCGTGACGAGAGTTTACTGGAATATGCTGGTGTTATCCTCAATACCAAATCCATGGATTTACATTATCAAGGGCAAGTCTTGAATTTGACCAAGAACGAATTCCAGATTTTACGCGTGTTATTTGAGCATGCAGGCAATATTGTAGCGCGTGACGACCTCATGCGGGAACTTTGGAACAGTGACTTTTTCATTGATGATAATACCCTCTCTGTCAATGTGGCTCGTTTGCGTAAAAAATTGGAAGAGCAGGGCTTGGTAGGATTTATCGAGACCAAGAAAGGGATAGGGTACGGACTGAAGCATGCTTGATTGGAAACAATTTTTTCTAGCCTATCTGCGCTCCCGTAGTCGTCTGTTTGTCTATCTGCTTGCTTTAGCATTTCTGATTTTGCTCTTTCAGTTTTTATTTGCAAGTTTGGGAACTTACTTTCTCTACTTTTTCCTCTTGTGTTGCTTTGTAACCATCTTATTTTTCACTTGGGACATATTGGTGGAAACGCAGGTCTATCGTCAGGAAATTCTCTATGGGGAGAGGGAAGCCAAATCTCCTTTGGAAATAGCTTTAGAAGAAAAATTAGAAGCGCGTGAGATGGAACTTTATCAGCAGAGGTCAGATTCAGAAAGAAAACTGATGGATTTGCTGGATTACTATACCTTGTGGGCCCATCAGATTAAGACCCCCATTGCAGCTAGTCAACTCTTAGTTACAGAAGTAGCTGACCGCCAACTGAAGCAGCAATTAGAACAGGAAATTTTCAAGATTGATTCCTATACCAATCTAGTTTTACAGTACCTGCGTTTAGAAAGTTTTCATGATGATTTGGTCTTAAAGCAGGTTCAAATTGAGGACCTTGTCAAGGAAATAATTCGTAAATATGCTCTTTTCTTTATTCAAAAAGGCCTAAATGTCAATCTACATGACCTTGATAAAGAAATCGTGACGGATAAAAAGTGGTTGCTAGTGGTTATTGAGCAAATTATTTCAAACAGTCTCAAGTACACCAAGGAAGGTGGTCTGGAGATTTATATGGAGGGGCAAGAGCTTTGTATCAAGGATACAGGAATCGGGATAAAAAATAGTGATGTTCTTCGAGTCTTTGAACGTGGGTTTTCAGGATATAATGGTCGTCTGACCCAGCAGTCATCTGGACTTGGACTTTACCTATCTAAGAAAATTTCTGAAGAACTGGGGCACCAGATTCGTATCGAGTCTGAGGTCGGAAAAGGAACGATAGTGCGGATTCGGTTTGCTCAAGTGAACCTAGTCCTTGAGTGAGAATAGACGAAAAAGCCTCCGAATTGGAGGCTTTTATGCTAGGTTCTTATTTCTCAACGCGTGATTTGTTGGCTATATCAGCTAGGATAGCTTGAACAAAATCATCTACTGAGACAGTTTGTGTTTCTTTTTGGCCGTAGCGACGAACGTTGACTGTTCCGTCTTCCATTTCCTTGTCCCCAACGATCAATTGGTAAGGAATCTTGCTGGTTTGTGAAGCACGGATCTTGAACTGCATTTTTTCATTGCGTTCATCTACGTCTGCACGGACACCACGGTCACGGAGTTTTTTAGCTACTTCCCAAGCGTAGTCCACGTGTTTTTCGTTAGATACTGGGATGAGGGTTACTTGGTGTGGTGCAAGCCATGTTGGGAAGGCACCCTTGTAGTTCTCAATCAAGATAGCTGTGAAGCGTTCCATAGTTGAGATAACTCCACGGTGGATCATAACTGGACGGTGCTCTTCGCCATCAGCTCCGATGTATTTAAGGTCGAAACGTTCTGGAAGCAAGAAGTCAAGCTGGATAGTAGAAAGAGTTTCTTCTTTTCCAAGAGCGGTCTTAACTTGGATATCCAATTTTGGTCCGTAGAAGGCTGCTTCACCTTCGGCTTCAAAGTAGTCCACACCCATTTCATCAAGGGCTGCGCGAAGCATGGTTTGGGCATTTTCCCACATCTCATCGTTGTCAAAGTACTTGTGAGTATCTTGAGGGTCGCGAAGAGAGAGACGGAAGCGGTAGTCAGTCAAGTTGAAGTCTTCATAAACATCGATAATCAACTGAAGGGCACGCTGGAATTCTTCTTGGATTTGTTCTGGAGTAACGAAAAGGTGACCGTCGTTGAGAGACATTTCACGCACACGTTGAAGACCAGTGAGGGCACCAGATTTTTCGTAGCGGTGCATCATACCGATTTCAGCAATACGGATTGGCAACTCACGGTAAGAGTGAACATGGTGTTTGAAGACTTGGATGTGGTGTGGGCAGTTCATTGGACGAAGGACAAATTCTTCCCCGTCACCCATGTCCATAGTTGGGAATATGTCTTCTTGGTAATGATCCCAGTGACCAGAAGTCTTGTAAAGTTCAACAGAAGCAAGTGGTGGAGTATAAACGTGTTGGTAGCCAGAAGCCAACTCTTTGTCAACGATGTAGCGTTCCAACTCACGACGAATAGTCGCACCATTTGGCAACCAGAATGGAAGTCCTTGACCAACTTCTTGTGAAATCATAAAGAGGTCAAGCTCTTTACCAAGTTTACGGTGGTCACGTTCCTTAGCTTCTTCACGCATTTGAAGGTAGTTTTTCAAGTCTTTCTTGTCAAACCAAGCTGTACCGTAGATACGTTGCATCATAGCGTTGTCGCTATTTCCACGCCAGTAAGCACCAGCTACATGGAGAAGGTGGAAGATTTGGATACGACCTGTTGATGGAACGTGAGGTCCACGGCAGAGGTCTACATATTCACCCTGACGATAGATAGTCAAACCGCCTTCGTCTTCTGAGTGTTCTTCAATCAATTCCAACTTGTAAGGGTCATTTTTGAAGATTTCACGTGCCTCGTCTTTAGTCACTTCTTCACGAATAGATGGGAAGTTTTCTTTGACGATTTTTTGCATTTCTTCTTCGATACGAGGAAGGTCTTCGTTAGAGATTTGACCAGCTGTGTTGTCAGTATCGTAGTAGAAGCCATCTTCGATAGCTGGACCAACACCCAAGTGAATGTCTGGGAAAAGACGACGAGCTGCTTGGGCAAACAAGTGAGCAGCTGAGTGACGCAAGATTGGAAGGGCATCTTCGTGATCAGGTGTCACGATTTCGATGCTTCCATCCTCAGTGACAGCACGAGTAGTGTCGATGAGTTTGCCGTTGAATTTACCAGCCAAGGCTTTTTTAGCTAGGGAATTGCTGATAGATTGGGCAATTTCAAAAGTTGTAACGCCAGATTCGAATTCACGAACAGCGCCATCTGGGAAAGTAATGTTAATCATGATGTTCTCCTTATATTGGTTATCCATTATTTCTAAAGCAGAAGTGTTTCCCTATTTCGCAGTCTTAAATAAAGAGAAACAAAAAGCAAAGAGAAACAAAAAGCGACGTCCTAGAAAGGACGTCGCAACGTGGTTCCACCTTCATTTATGTGCCTCAAAAAATAGGGACACCTCTGATTGGCTCTAACGTGGCCACCGTTTTATGTTTGCATAAAAGTCAGTAGAGTAGTATCAGTATAGTCTTTCTATGCGTTCTCAGCAACCACGCACTCTCTAGTAGAAAGGGACTAAGTGACTTGTCTCTATGGATTATTATAGCATGATTGTGAGATTTTTCAAGGATTTTGTGAAAGTTTTTTGTTTTTCATTTTTGCAGAATATGCTTGATACCAATACCGGAAGCCATGCCGACCAGAGCAAAGGTTTCATAGGCTAATAAAGTAGACAATGCTAAAATCGTGGAAAGAAATGATAGTAAAGCAAAAGAGCAATCCAATGTCAAAAGGGAAAAAGGGAAACGGTAACCGTAAAGAAGAGAAACGATGAAGGTTACTAACGGAGAAAAGATAAAGATATTTAGAAGATGAGTCCTAGCAGATTGGAACCGGATGAGAGCAGTGAAAATAATTCATAAAGAGGCCAATAAAAGAAAAAGATGACCAGATAGTAGGGGAGATGGGAATAGAATCTAGGCATGATAATCAGCTCGTTTTAAAAAAACAGACAACTTAAATCTCTTGCTATGATTATTATAGCATGTTTAAAACAAGAAAGTAAATCTGTTGACAAAGAAGTTAGTTATTGGTAGAATAGGGATTGTCGTAAAGACAAATAACTTCTTCTTGGTTACAGGCATGCCAACCTGTCACTCGGATGAAGCCAAATAAAAAGGAGAAACATCATGGCAATCTCAAAAGAGAAAAAAATGAAATCATTGCACAATATGCACGTCACGAAGGTGATACAGGTTCAGTAGAGGTTCAAGTTGCTGTCCTTACTTGGGAAATCAACCACCTTAATGAACACATCAAACAACACAAAAAAGACCACGCTACTTACCGTGGATTGATGAAAAAAATCGGTCGCCGTCGTAACTTGCTTGCATACTTGCGTAAAAACGACGTTAACCGTTACCGTGAGTTGATCAACTCTCTAGGACTTCGTCGCTAATTCAAGATACAAAGGCCGTCAAAAGCACAAAGCAAAAATAGGAAAATTGACGAAGAAACTTCAGTTTCTAGGAGATTTTATCTTTTTTGCCAAGTGCTTAGGCCGTGTTCAATTGAGCATATCTTGATAATAAAGCTACTCTAAATTGGGTAGCTTTATTGCGTTGTCACCTTACCTCGCTATACTCAAGTATAATCTTCGGTTACGGTTCCTAACACTGTAAGGTAAAATAAACTAGCTTTTCTCCCTTCGGGGAGATTTTTTTTTGTTTCACTGAAAGTTTCGTACAATCTTCGCCTCGTCGCCTAGCCTATAAACGGTTTATCTAGCAAGAATCATGATGCTAAGGGTGTCAAAAATCCGTATGAAAATAGGGAAATGACACAGTGTTCGATGAACACAAGGAGTTTCATCTTTTCCACTAGGATTTTAGCTCCGGCTCAAATCAGCTCTCTGACTTCAGAGGGCTTTTTTATTGAGGTTTTATCGGTCACAATTTTGGAGACTACAAAAACCTCAAATGGTATCAGCTAATTACACCATAAAGGTGCGCAGCTACTCGGCTTGAAAAGCCGAGTAGGTGTCTGCAAGCCCCCTCGGAGAGCCCACACTTTACGAAGTAAAGTATAATATGTTATACTTTACATGGAAGTAGTCACCGAATTCAGTTAGAAATTACTTTGTAACTACGTTTTGAGGAGGAGTAAAATGCTTTCCTATGTTCGACATTACCCACTAGCGATAGCTAAATTAATGTGTCTGTGCTCTCCTAAAATCTGCTGATTTATTACTGACTAATACAGGAGGTTTTTTTATGGGACAGACAATCATATCTGCTGTTGGTGTTTATATTTCCACCAGTATCGATTATTTAATTATTTTAATTATTTTATTTGCACAGCTATCACAGAATAAACAGAAATGGCATATTTATGCGGGGCAATATCTAGGCACAGGCTTACTTGTAGGGGCGAGTTTAGTTGCTGCTTGCAATTGTTGGAGAAGATGCGGAAGAAGAGGAAGAAATTATTGAAAGATTAGAACAAAGCAAGGCAAATCAACTGTTTTGGACAGTTACATTGCTGACAATTGCGTCTGGCGGAGATAATTTAGGTATCTATATACCTTATTTTGCTTCGTTAGATTGGTCACAGACCCTCGTGGCCTTGCTTGTGCTTGTAATCGGCATAATTATCTTTTGCGAGATTAGTCGGGTGTTATCCTCTATTCCGTTACTATTCGAGACAATTGAAAAATACGAGCGAATCATTGTGCCCTTAGTATTCATTCTACTTGGACTATACATCATGTATGAAAATGGCACGATAGAGACTTTTCTGATCGTGTAGATTTTTTTGTTTCACTAGGATTTTAGCCCGAGCTCAAATCAGCTCTCTGATTTTCAGAGGGCTTTTTCATTGAGTATAAATGGACAAATCTTAAAGTTACTCTATTGTAGAGTGTCTTTTGATTTGATTAGGAGATTCTTATAAATATAGTAAAATGAAATAAGAATAGGACAAATCGATCAGGACAGTCAAATCGATTTCTAAAAATGTTTTAGAAGTAGAGGTGTACTATTCTAGTTCCAATCTACTATATAAATGAAAACCTTAGCTGTTTGGCCAAGGTTCATTTCTTCTATGCAAGTTCATCTCTTTTCTTATCTGGGTTCCAGATGAAGCTTGCGATAAAGCTAAAGATGATGGTTAGGATAGCGAGGATAATAGCAAGGATGAGGGCAGGGATGCGGATAAACCACCAGAGTGGATTTGGTTTTTTATCATTGTGCCATTGTTTCGTTTCTTCGTCCAGACGTTGGAATTCTGTTTGAATACGATTGGCGACTGTTTCAATGCCTTCATCATTCATTTTCTTGATATCTGAGATATCGATTGGATTTCCAAAGTTCATATCGACACGTTCACGGCTAATCAAGCCCTTCAAAGTCATGGGACCGGTGTAGGTAACCTAAGCATGATATGGACCTTGGCCATTTTGGCAATCAGTGCTACGCCCCCCTTGACATCGTTTGAGTGGCGGCTACCACTTGGAAACATGATGAGAGAGAGGTCACTTTTTTTGAGAACGTTGATAGGATATTTGATGGCTGAGGCGCTAGGATTTTCACGGTCGATAGGAAAGGCACCACACATACGAATCCACCAACCAAAGATACGGTTGGTAAAGAGTTCTTTTTTTGCCATAAAGATGAACTGTTTTGGCTTGGTCGCAAAGGCCATATAAACAGGATCCCACCAGGTACGGTGAGGCGCAACTAAAATATAATTTTCATCTTGATTAGGAATTTTATCAGTATTATGATAGTGAGCATTGCCATTGATGGACCATAAGAGCAATACAACTAATCCACGCAAATAAGTATAAAACATGCGATCTCCTTCGATTGTTTTCTTATTATTATACCTTATCAAAGGAGGGGTGGCAAACTTTTCCCTTGACTAGATGCATATTTGGGATGAGATTAGAATTCTGTTAAAAAAAATGATATAATAAAATTTATGGATAAAAATAAGATTATGGGATTAACCCAAAGAGAAGTCAAGGAAAGACAGGCTAAGGGTTTGGTCAATAACTTTACCGCATCAGCCAGTACTAGCACTTGGCAAATCGTTAAACGAAATGTCTTTACCCTTTTTAACGCTTTGAACTTTGCCATTGCTTTGGCACTAGCCTTTGTGCAGGCCTGGAGCAATCTGGTCTTCTTTGCCGTTATCTGCTTTAACGCTTTTTCTGGAATTGTGACCGAACTACGGGCCAAACACATGGTGGACAAGCTCAATCTCATGACCAAGGAAAAGGTCAAGACTATTCGTGATGGCCAAGAAGTGGCTCTGAATCCGGAAGAATTGGTTCTAGGAGATGTCATTCGTTTGTCTGCAGGAGAGCAGATTCCCAGTGATGCCTTGGTTTTGGAAGGCTTTGCGGAGGTTAATGAAGCCATGTTGACGGGGGAAAGTGATTTGGTGCAAAAGGAAGTGGAAGCCTTGCTTTTGTCAGGAAGTTTCCTAGCCAGTGGGTCAGTTTTATCTCAAGTTCACCATGTCGGTGCAGACAACTATGCTGCCAAACTCATGCTGGAAGCTAAGACAGTGAAACCGATCAACTCCCGTATCATGAAATCTCTGGACAAGCTAGCTGGTTTTACTGGAAAGATTATCATTCCTTTCGGTCTGGCTCTCTTGCTAGAAGCCTTGATTTTAAAAGGCCTGCCTCTCAAGTCATCCGTTGTAAACTCGTCGACAGCTCTTTTGGGAATGTTGCCTAAGGGAATTGCCCTTTTGACTATTACTTCGCTCTTGACAGCGGTGATTAAGCTGGGCTTGAAAAAGGTCTTGGTGCAGGAGATGTACTCTGTTGAGACCTTGGCGCGCGTGGATATGCTCTGTTTGGACAAGACGGGTACCATCACCCAAGGAAAGATGCAGGTGGAGGCCGTTCTTCCACTGACGGAAACTTATGGTGAAGAGGCTATTGCTAGCATCATGACCAGCTACATAGCTCATAGTGAGGATAAAAATCCAACAGCTCAAGCCATTCGAAAGCGTTTTGTGGGAGAAGTTACTTATCCTATGATTTCCAATCTTCCCTTCTCTAGCGACCGCAAGTGGGGAGCCATGGAGTTAGAAGGTTTGGGAACAGTTTTCTTAGGTGCACCTGAGATGTTGCTGGACTCTGAAGTCCCTGAAGCCAGAGAGGCCTTGGAGAGAGGTTCACGTGTCTTGGTCTTAGCTCTCAGTAAGGAGAAATTAGACCATCACAAGCCGCAGAAACCATCTGATATTCAGGCTCTAGCCTTGCTGGAAATCTTGGACCCGATTCGAGAGGGAGCAGCAGAGACGCTGGACTATCTCCGTTCTCAGGAAGTGGGCCTCAAGATTATCTCTGGTGATAATCCAGTTACGGTATCCAGCATTGCCCAGAAGGCTGGTTTTGCGGACTATCACAGCTATGTAGATTGCTCAAAAATCACGGATGAGGAATTGATTGCTATAGCTGAGGAGACAGCTATTTTCGGACGTGTTTCCCCTCATCAAAAGAAACTCATCATCCAAACGCTGAAAAAATCAGGACATACAACGGCTATGACAGGGGACGGGGTTAATGATATCTTGGCCCTTCGTGAGGCAGATTGTTCCATCGTAATGGCTGAGGGAGATCCAGCGACTCGTCAGATTGCCAATCTGGTTCTCTTGAACTCAGACTTTAATGATGTTCCTGAGATTCTCTTTGAAGGTCGTCGTGTGGTCAATAACATTGCCCATATCGCCCCGATTTTCTTGATAAAGACCATCTACTCATTCTTGCTCGCAGTTATCTGTATCGCCAGTGCTCTTCTGGGACGGTCTGAATGGATCTTGATTTTCCCCTTCATTCCAATCCAGATTACTATGATTGACCAGTTTGTGGAAGGTTTCCCACCATTCGTTCTGACTTTTGAGCGAAATATCAAACCTGTTGAGCCAAATTTCCTCAGAAGATCCATGCTTCGTGCTCTACCAAGTGCTCTCATGGTTGTGTTCAGCGTCCTGTTTGTGAAAATATTTGGAGCGAGTCAAGGTTGGTCTGAGATAGAAATCTCAACCCTACTTTATTATCTGCTTGGGTCTATTGGTTTCTTATCCGTATTTAGAGCCTGCATGCCATTTACCCTATGGCGTGTCCTCTTGATTGTTTGGTCAGTAGGAGGCTTCCTAGCCACAGCTCTCTTCCCAAGAATTCAAAAAATGCTTGAAATTTCGACACTTACAGGACAAACGCTACCTGTTTATGGTATCATGATGTTGGTCTTTACCGTGATTTTCATCCTGACTAGTCGCTATCAAGCCAGAAAATAAAGAAAGGCTGCAATCTGTGGATTGCGGTCTTTTTAGGTACAAGATTGCCAGCCGAAATGTGGTATAATAAGAGGTAATAGAGTTTGGAAAGTGAGAGAAGATGATTTCAAAGAGATTAGAATTGGTAGCTTCCTTTGTACCACAGGGAGCCATTTTATTAGATGTGGGAAGTGATCATGCTTATCTGCCCATCGAGTTGGTTGAGAGAGGACAAATCAAAAGTGCCATTGCAGGTGAGGTGGTGGACGGGCCCTACCAATCTGCAGTCAAAAATGTTGAAAGTCACGGGTTAAAGGAGAAAATCCAGGTTCGTTTAGCCAATGGCTTGGTAGCCTTTGAAGAGGCAGACCAAGTGTCGGTCATTACCATTGCTGGTATGGGTGGCCGTTTGATTGCTAGGATTTTAGAAGAAGGCTTGGACAAGTTAGCTAACGTAGAGCGTTTGATTCTCCAGCCCAATAATCGTGAAGACGACTTGCGCATTTGGTTGCAAGACAATGGTTTTCAGATTGTGGCAGAAAGCATTCTAGAAGAAGCTGGCAAGTTTTACGAGATTTTGGTGGTGGAAGCAGGACAAATGAAGCTATCAGCAAGTGATGTTCGATTTGGCCCCTTCTTGTGCAAAGAGGTCAGTCCAGTCTTTGTCCAAAAATGGCAAAAAGAAGCTGTTAAGCTAGAATTTGCCCTCGGACAAATTCCAGAAAAAAATCTGGAGGAACGTCAAGTTCTAGTAGATAAAATTCAAGCCATCAAGGAGGTTCTCCATGCTAGCAAGTGAAGTAATTAACGTGTATGAAGCCTTTTGCCCTCAGGAATTTTCTATAGAGGGAGACAGTCGTGGTCTGCAAATTGGCACTTTGGACAAGGACATCCAAAGTGTCATGGTGGCTCTCGATATTCGTGAAGAAACGGTGGCTGAAGCCATTGAAAAGGGTGTGGATTTGATTATCGTCAAGCACGCGCCGATTTTCCGTCCCATCAAGGATTTGGTAGCTAGCCGTCCACAAAATCAGATTTACATTGATCTCATCAAGCATGACATTGCAGTTTATGTCAGCCATACCAATATTGACATCGTTGAAAATGGTCTCAATGACTGGTTCTGTCAGATGCTAGGAATCGAGGAGATAACTTATCTTCAGGAGACAGGTCCTGAACGTGGAATTGGACGTATTGGGAATGTTCTGACTCAGACCTTTGGGGACTTTGCCCAGTATGTCAAGCAAGTATTCGGCCTAGATAGTCTTCGAATGGTGCATTATCAAGAGAATGACTTGCAGAAACCTATTTCAAGAGTGGCCATCTGTGGTGGAAGCGGGCAGTCATTCTATAAGGATGCTTTAGCTAAAGGAGCGGATGTCTATATCACTGGTGATATTTACTACCACACTGCCCAGGATATGTTGTCTGATGGCTTGCTGGCATTGGATCCAGGTCACTATATCGAAGTGCTGTTTGTGGAAAAAATCGCAGAGCTTCTTAATCAATGGAAAGGAGAAAATGGCTGGACAATTGATATTGTACCTAGTCAAGCATCGACCAATCCTTTCCACCATATCTAGTTAGAAAGTGAAAATAATGAAAAATTGTACTAGTATAATTATGGTAAACTGAAACTACACTAGTACAAATGTGATTCTGAGACATTGTTGAGACTGGATTTTTTTGTAAAACTTATACCCGAAATTTTATAAATAAAAAAATACAATAGTCCTCGTTTTTTGCAGTTTAATCAAAAAATCCAATACATATAATTAGAAAGATAACAATTTACTATAAAATACTCTAAAAACAGAAAAAATTAAATGTTTTTCCTTGCAAAATTCGGGGGGGGGGGGTGGTATAATTGCTACTAGACTGTATACTCTTCATAGGAGGTATAGTGGGGTAAATAGTCGTAAGTTGCTATTTAATATTATTGTCAATTGAAGAGGAAAATGACATGTTCTCTTCAATCATATCTTTAAGGAGAAAGAGTTATGGATTTTAGAAAGTCTAACAGAGAAAAGGTCTTCCGTTACTCCATTCGTAAGTACCACTTTGGTGCCGCCAGTGTTGCGGTTGCCGCATTGATGTTTTTTGCCAACGGTGCAGTAGCAGCGAGTGAGACAGTCACTCCAGCTACAACTAATGACGTGGTCGCTGGATTTGATGGTAACCCTGATGGGGCTCTGCAGGAGTCGGATGAGGGAGAGTCGAAGGAGGTTGTACTTGAGCAACTTGCTGAAGGCAAGATCACAAAGGAGATAAAAGGGCAAGGGAGGTCAGCGGAAGGATCTAATCAAGGACAGACAGTAGCTGCCCCTAAAACTACTGGAGTAGACTCTAGCCAGCCAGAGTCTGTTCAAGAAAGTCCTCAGGTGAGAGAGAAAAGGGCAGGATCTGCTGACACGATAGCAGCCAAAACAAGCAGCACTGGAGTCCTTCAGCCTCGGGTGCTCAAAGACAGCCAGTCTGACTATGACCTTATTCCACTTGACGATGATGAGGATGATACAGAACAGGATGAACAACCGTTAAACACTTTGGTGACAACAGCGATTCAACCTCGTTCAAGAGGAAGCAGACAAGAAGTTCCTTCAGGCTACATAGCTGTGCCAAGTAATGCTTATGTAGATGGGATCAACTACTTTTTAGAAGATGGACATGCAGGTTCACCTTATGCCCGTGGAACCTATGTCTATGGTTCGCAACGTTCAAGAGCATATTGGGACGGAAAAGAGTTTCGTATTCCGGAAGCGAAAGATTTTATCTACGGGATAGTCAAGAAAACAGAAACTGGTTTTAAATGGGAGATTGATATCAATAAGGGAAAAGTAGGACGGGGTCCACACCACTACTTATCAAATACTTTTTGGTTTACCCTACCTAAAAACCACACTGTAAAAGCAAACTCAGTAACTATTTCTCGTTATGATCATAGGACTGGTGGCACCACTGCTACTAGTGGAGATGCAGGTAACGGAGAGGATCAAATCCTAAAGGCCTTACAATCAGCTGATGGAATTAGTGATGAAAAGCAGGGGACTGTTGCATCAACAGGAGCGGCAGCAAAAAGTGGAGGTTATGGTTATCGGACGGATAGTCTGGATGGCTTAGCCAAGGAAGAAGTTAACTGGTGGGTGCAGAAAGGTTTCTACTACCATGCTGATAAAAACTTCCCAACTGAAGTTGAGAAAAAGGCAGCTTCTAAATACTCTGGTATCAAAAATGAAACCGAGAAAGTCTACACCTTCTCTTTGGACGGAGGACGTGATGATAGCTACCATTTGACCTTTGAGACGACTTCCCCAGATACGACTTTCCGTAATCTCTATTACGCCTTGGGTGTTAAAGGGTTTAGGCTGTCAGGGAAATCAGTTAATCGCTTGCTAGTCAATCAGTGGTACGGTAGAGCTGCTTATGAAGGAGACCAGGCTGAGAAGTATCCTACTCAGTTGGAAGGAAATGGCTACTATCAGATTGTACAAGGGCGAATTTGGCAGCCGAAAAATAATAATGTATCAACAACTCCAGGTACCTCTTCATCTTTAATTGCTAAAAGCGATGGAGGCATTGACCTTGAATCTTACTTTAAAAATAGGGATAAGGTAGGGGATAATGCTGAATCACATCCAACTTCTTATAATCTTTTTAAGGACGGCGTCAAAGTTGAAAACAACAAAGAAGCTGCAGACACTATCGTCAATACTCCGGGAGTGAAATCTTATCTTGTAGAGCGAATCTTTGCTGACGGTTCTGGTGAATTGGTTCAGTTAAATTTTGTTGTGAAACCGAAAAAACCAAGTTTAAATACTGATTTGCAAAAGCAAGCAGGGACGATAAAGGATATCACTGCAACTAACGGAACCAAAGGTGTAGAGATGGTTCTCTACCATGACGGAAAAGAAGTAGCAACCAGTATTGCTGGTGATGATGGAAATGCAACCTTCAAAAATGTTGTTATTACAAAAGGTTCTTATACTGTCAAGTCACGTGTTTCAGGTCAGTCTTATTTGACTGCAGAAGGCAAGCGAACTTCACTCTTAGAGTCTGAATCATCAGATGCTAAAGTAGCCAACTACGATAGCAGTCAGATTCGTATTGGGTTTGGACAAAGTGGAGAGGGCGGAGCAGCTTCTAGCTTGGAGACAAGTAAGTATAAAGCACTATATCTTGACAGTTATACTGGAAAGCAACTACAAGTGCTGGTTCGAGTTCCAGGTGGTAAGTCTATCAAAAATATTGAAGTAACTAATTTAGAAAACACGGGCTTGGTTCAGGGTGAAGTGGAGCATGAGGGACCCCTAAGTAGCAAGAAGTCATTAACAGGAACTATTAACAAAACCAATTCAGGTATCCATCAAATTACTGTTACGGTTACAACCGCAGATAATACAACCAAGACAGAAAAACTCTATCTATACATTCCATTTACGAAACCGAGTTTTGCAACAACAGCTGAGAGTTTGAAAGGAAAGACTACAGGAAAACCTATCATCAAAGCAAACTCTGGAACAAAAGGAGAAGCAGCAAATATTCCTGATAAAGCAAAACTGAAAACCTTCTTGGTTAAAGGTGGGAATGATGTGGATGCTGTAGGCACAGGTGCTTCTGATAATAAGCCTAAAAAAGCTACTGGCTATACTATTCTTGCTAGTGGTGATGTTAAGGCGGATGGAACAGTTGAGTTTACTCCTGATAAGTATAGACAAGAATTGGTGGGGAATGAGGAACTTCGTCTAGTTACGGCAGTGGTTAAGGAAGGTACAGATGAACCTGTTTTAGACTATCTTGTATCACCACTATCAGAATCGCTTAAACTAGAACTTCCTACAGAAGTTAGCCGTGACTTTGTAAGCCCAGCAGAAAAAGTTACCGTTGAAAATCCAGGTAGTCTAAATCAAACCGAGAAAGATAAGCTAAAAAAAGCTATTGAAGATGCTAATCCAGGATTTAAAGTTGAAATAACAGATGATGGTAAGGTTCAGGTGACCAGACCGGATGGACAAGAGGAAGAAGCTGCTGTCAGTGATTTTGTGAAACAAAATGGGCAAGCAGATTCTGCAGATGATTCGACTTCTCCAAAAGAAATCCAAAACCAACTGAAAAAGTGAAGGTAGCTAATCCAAATAAGCTAACCAAAGAGGAATTGACGAAGATTACTCAGAAGGTTCAGGAGAAAAATCCTGGTGCTACTGTAAACGTTGGGCAAAATGGAGATGCCTATGTTGTACAACCAGATGGAACAAGTGGCTTGATTTCCCACAAAGATTTGTTGGAGCTGACAGAAGAGCAAAAAGAAGCTGCAAAGAACCGTAAACCGTTAGTCAACCCAGAGCAGAAAGTACCTGTAACCGATCCAGAGAAACTAAATTCTTCAGATATTGAAAAGATTAAGAAGGCTCTACAAGCTGCTAACCCAGGAGCGACTGTTACAGTGGATAGCGATGGAAATGCAACTGTTACAAGTCAGGACGGATCAGAAAGTAAGTTTATCTCACGAGATGACTTGGTTACAAAAGTGACGGTCCAAGCGCCTCAATCTCCAACTATCTCACAAGATAAAGAAACTCTAACGGTAACATCAATGGTAGGTCAAGACGAAGCTACTAAGGTTATGCTTACGTATACAAATGCTACTGGACAAGAAAAAACTGTTGGTTTTACTAAAACTGGTAGCAACTGGAATAAGGATGACGCCAATGCAGATAGCACAATTTCGATTATAAATGATGAAAATGGACTGGGCAAAATCCTAATCCAAGCTGAAACAGCAGAAGCAGGTTCAACAGTTACAGTTAAGCAGCAGAAGGACGGCTCTGACTTTAGTATAGCAGCTACTACTAAGGTTTTAGGAAGATTAGAGGATGTAAGTGGTATAGCCCAACCAGATGGTTCGGTTGTAATTACTGTACCGCAGGAAGCTACTGAGTTTGATTTGACTTATCATAATCAAACTAGTAATCGTTCAGAAACACAACATTTTAGAAAAACTGATCAAGGATGGAGTGCTGTTGCAGGAATTACAGCTAGTGGCAATAGCTTTACCCTTCCAAAAAGTTTAGTAAAAGACGGGACGGAAGTTGCGGTAAAAGCTTCTAGCGCAACGAAAATTTCAGAGACTAAACGAATTAAGGCTAAGTTTGAACAACCGAGTGCAACAACTAGTGCTACACGTCAAAATGGAGATGTAGAAGTTACATTACCGACAGATGCAGAAAAAGTGACCTTAACTTATAAGAACAAACAAAATACCAATGCCACAGTAACACTGGTTAAACGAGGAAATAATTGGAGCTCTTCAACAACCTTACCAGATGGTATCAGTCTAGCAAATGGTAAGGTTACACTTGACTATACAAAAGTGAACAGGAATACAAATATCACAACAGCCTCTACTAGAGGAAATGGCGATGTTGAATCTCAAGCAAATAACCAAAATCATCCTATTCCAGAACACACAGCTCCGACGACTAAGACGATTACAAAAGTAATCGGTGAAAATCCTACAAATGCAGAGTTACTTGCTGCTGTAGATGTAGCTAACAAAGCATCAGCTGTACTGAAAGAAGGAACACAGTATCCAACTACAGTAGGGAACCATACTCTTGACGTTGTTGTTACTTATACAGATCAAAGTACAGAAAACGTAAGAGTAACGTATGTGGTGAAACCAGCAGACAAGACAGCTCTAACGCAAGCGAATAACGATTTAGCAAGCGAAGTAGCAAGTCAACCAACTACAGATGACAAGCCACAAAGCAAAGTTGACGCATATACTAAAGCAAAAGAAGCGGCGGATAAAGCAGTGGAAGCAGCGAAAAAAGTAATAGCGGACGACAATGCGGCACCAGAAGCTGTACAAGCAGAGCTAGCGAAAGTAAACGCAGCCAAAGCAGCCTTGAAAGCGGCAGAAGATGCCGTAACAACCGCAGCGACAACTACAGCGAAAAATAAACTAACTGAGGATAAAGCGAAGTTAGATGAAGCTGTAAGTACAGAAGGTAAGACACCAGAAAGTATTCAAGCATACGAAGCCGCTAAGAAAGAAGCAGAAGCAGATGTTGCAGCAGCGAAGGAAGCAGCCAAAGCAGTATTAGCTAAAGGTGACAATGCGACAGCAGCTGAAGTTCAAGAAGCGCAAGAAAAAGTAACAGAAGCGCAAGGTAAGTTAGACAAAGCGAAAGAGCAGTTAGTCGACAAAGCAGACAAGACAGCTCTGGTAGTAACGCCAGTAGCAGACCCAGCGCATTTAACAGAAGCCGAAAAAGCCAAAGTTAAAGAAGCCGTAGTTGTAAAAGACAATGGAGACGTAACTGTCACATTACCAGATGGAACAACTAAAGAAATTCCATCGACAGAAACCGTAGAGAAATCTAAGGTAGAGGTAACGCCAGTAGCAGACCCAGCGCATTTAACAGAAGCCGAAAAAGCCAAAGTTAAAGAAGCCGTTTCGTTGTAAAAGACAATGGAACGTAACTGTCACAACAGCAACTAAAGAAATTCCAACGTAGTTGTAAAAGACAATGCCAAAAAGCCAAAGTTAAAGAAGCCGTTTCGAAAGCTAACCCAACAGCCACCAACGTAGTTGTAAAAGACAATGGAGACGTAACTGTCACATTACCAGATGGAACAACTAAAGAAATTCCATCGACAGAAACCGTAGAGAAATCTAAGGTAGAGGTAACGCCAGTAGCAGACCCAGCGCATTTAACAGAAGCCGAAAAAGCCAAAGTTAAAGAAGCCGTTTCGAAAGCTAACCCAACAGCCACCAACGTAGTTGTAAAAGACAATGGAGACGTAACTGTCACATTACCAGATGGAACAACTAAAGAAATTCCATCGACAGAAACCGTAGAGAAATCTAAGGTAGAGGTAACGCCAGTAGCAGACCCAGCGCATTTAACAGAAGCCGAAAAAGCCAAAGTTAAAGAAGCCGTTTCGAAAGCTAACCCAACAGCCACCAACGTAGTTGTAAAAGACAATGGAGACGTAACTGTCACATTACCAGATGGAACAACTAAAGAAATTCCATCGACAGAAACCGTAGAGAAATCTAAGGTAGAGGTAACGCCAGTAGCAGACCCAGCGCATTTAACAGAAGCCGAAAAAGCCAAAGTTAAAGAAGCCGTTTCGAAAGCTAACCCAACAGCCACCAACGTAGTTGTAAAAGACAATGGAGACGTAACTGTCACATTACCAGATGGAACAACTAAAGAAATTCCATCGACAGAAACCGTAGAGAAATCTAAGGTAGAGGTAACGCCAGTAGCAGACCCAGCGCATTTAACAGAAGCCGAAAAAGCCAAAGTTAAAGAAGCCGTTTCGAAAGCTAACCCAACAGCCACCAACGTAGTTGTAAAAGACAATGGAGACGTAACTGTCACATTACCAGATGGAACAACTAAAGAAATTCCATCGACAGAAACCGTAGAGAAATCTAAGGTAGAGGTAACGCCAGTAGCAGACCCAGCGCATTTAACAGAAGCCGAAAAAGCCAAAGTTAAAGAAGCCGTTTCGAAAGCTAACCCAACAGCCACCAACGTAGTTGTAAAAGACAATGGAGACGTAACTGTCACATTACCAGATGGAACAACTAAAGAAATTCCATCGACAGAAACCGTAGAGAAATCTAAGGTAGAGGTAACGCCAGTAGCAGACCCAGCGCATTTAACAGAAGCCGAAAAAGCCAAAGTTAAAGAAGCCGTTTCGAAAGCTAACCCAACAGCCACCAACGTAGTTGTAAAAGACAATGGAGACGTAACTGTCACATTACCAGATGGAACAACTAAAGAAATTCCATCGACAGAAACCGTAGAGAAATCTAAGGTAGAGGTAACGCCAGTAGCAGACCCAGCGCATTTAACAGAAGCCGAAAAAGCCAAAGTTAAAGAAGCCGTTTCGAAAGCTAACCCAACAGCCACCAACGTAGTTGTAAAAGACAATGGAGACGTAACTGTCACATTACCAGATGGAACAACTAAAGAAATTCCATCGACAGAAACCGTAGAGAAATCTAAGGTAGAGGTAACGCCAGTAGCAGACCCAGCGCATTTAACAGAAGCCGAAAAAGCCAAAGTTAAAGAAGCCGTTTCGAAAGCTAACCCAACAGCCACCAACGTAGTTGTAAAAGACAATGGAGACGTAACTGTCACATTACCAGATGGAACAACTAAAGAAATTCCATCGACAGAAACCGTAGAGAAATCTAAGGTAGAGGTAACGCCAGTAGCAGACCCAGCGCATTTAACAGAAGCCGAAAAAGCCAAAGTTAAAGAAGCCGTTTCGAAAGCTAACCCAACAGCCACCAACGTAGTTGTAAAAGACAATGGAGACGTAACTGTCACATTACCAGATGGAACAACTAAAGAAATTCCATCGACAGAAACCGTAGAGAAATCTAAGGTAGAGGTAACGCCAGTAGCAGACCCAGCGCATTTAACAGAAGCCGAAAAAGCCAAAGTTAAAGAAGCCGTTTCGAAAGCTAACCCAACAGCCACCAACGTAGTTGTAAAAGACAATGGAGACGTAACTGTCACATTACCAGATGGAACAACTAAAGAAATTCCATCGACAGAAACCGTAGAGAAATCTAAGGTAGAGGTAACGCCAGTAGCAGACCCAGCGCATTTAACAGAAGCCGAAAAAGCCAAAGTTAAAGAAGCCGTTTCGAAAGCTAACCCAACAGCCACCAACGTAGTTGTAAAAGACAATGGAGACGTAACTGTCACATTACCAGATGGAACAACTAAAGAAATTCCATCGACAGAAACCGTAGAGAAATCTAAGGTAGAGGTAACGCCAGTAGCAGACCCAGCGCATTTAACAGAAGCCGAAAAAGCCAAAGTTAAAGAAGCCGTTTCGAAAGCTAACCCAACAGCCACCAACGTAGTTGTAAAAGACAATGGAGACGTAACTGTCACATTACCAGATGGAACAACTAAAGAAATTCCATCGACAGAAACCGTAGAGAAATCTAAGGTAGAGGTAACGCCAGTAGCAGACCCAGCGCATTTAACAGAAGCCGAAAAAGCCAAAGTTAAAGAAGCCGTTTCGAAAGCTAACCCAACAGCCACCAACGTAGTTGTAAAAGACAATGGAGACGTAACTGTCACATTACCAGATGGAACAACTAAAGAAATTCCATCGACAGAAACCGTAGAGAAATCTAAGGTAGAGGTAACGCCAGTAGCAGACCCAGCGCATTTAACAGAAGCCGAAAAAGCCAAAGTTAAAGAAGCCGTTTCGAAAGCTAACCCAACAGCCACCAACGTAGTTGTAAAAGACAATGGAGACGTAACTGTCACATTACCAGATGGAACAACTAAAGAAATTCCATCGACAGAAACCGTAGAGAAATCTAAGGTAGAGGTAACGCCAGTAGCAGACCCAGCGCATTTAACAGAAGCCGAAAAAGCCAAAGTTAAAGAAGCCGTTTCGAAAGCTAACCCAACAGCCACCAACGTAGTTGTAAAAGACAATGGAGACGTAACTGTCACATTACCAGATGGAACAACTAAAGAAATTCCATCGACAGAAACCGTAGAGAAATCTAAGGTAGAGGTAACGCCAGTAGCAGACCCAGCGCATTTAACAGAAGCCGAAAAAGCCAAAGTTAAAGAAGCCGTTTCGAAAGCTAACCCAACAGCCACCAACGTAGTTGTAAAAGACAATGGAGACGTAACTGTCACATTACCAGATGGAACAACTAAAGAAATTCCATCGACAGAAACCGTAGAGAAATCTAAGGTAGAGGTAACGCCAGTAGCAGACCCAGCGCATTTAACAGAAGCCGAAAAAGCCAAAGTTAAAGAAGCCGTTTCGAAAGCTAACCCAACAGCCACCAACGTAGTTGTAAAAGACAATGGAGACGTAACTGTCACATTACCAGATGGAACAACTAAAGAAATTCCATCGACAGAAACCGTAGAGAAATCTAAGGTAGAGGTAACGCCAGTAGCAGACCCAGCGCATTTAACAGAAGCCGAAAAAGCCAAAGTTAAAGAAGCCGTTTCGAAAGCTAACCCAACAGCCACCAACGTAGTTGTAAAAGACAATGGAGACGTAACTGTCACATTACCAGATGGAACAACTAAAGAAATTCCATCGACAGAAACCGTAGAGAAATCTAAGGTAGAGGTAACGCCAGTAGCAGACCCAGCGCATTTAACAGAAGCCGAAAAAGCCAAAGTTAAAGAAGCCGTTTCGAAAGCTAACCCAACAGCCACCAACGTAGTTGTAAAAGACAATGGAGACGTAACTGTCACATTACCAGATGGAACAACTAAAGAAATTCCATCGACAGAAACCGTAGAGAAATCTAAGGTAGAGGTAACGCCAGTAGCAGACCCAGCGCATTTAACAGAAGCCGAAAAAGCCAAAGTTAAAGAAGCCGTTTCGAAAGCTAACCCAACAGCCACCAACGTAGTTGTAAAAGACAATGGAGACGTAACTGTCACATTACCAGATGGAACAACTAAAGAAATTCCATCGACAGAAACCGTAGAGAAATCTAAGGTAGAGGTAACGCCAGTAGCAGACCCAGCGCATTTAACAGAAGCCGAAAAAGCCAAAGTTAAAGAAGCCGTTTCGAAAGCTAACCCAACAGCCACCAACGTAGTTGTAAAAGACAATGGAGACGTAACTGTCACATTACCAGATGGAACAACTAAAGAAATTCCATCGACAGAAACCGTAGAGAAATCTAAAGTTAACGCCAGAAGCGCATTTAACAGAAGCCGAAAAAGCCAAAGTTAAAGAAGCCGTTTCGAAAGCTAACCCAACAGCCACCAACGTAGTTGTAAAAGACAATGGAGACGTAACTGTCACATTACCAGATGGAACAACTAAAGAAATTCCATCGACAGAAACCGTAGAGAAATCTAAGGTAGAGGTAACGCCAGTAGCAGACCCAGCGCATTTAACAGAAGCCGAAAAAGCCAAAGTTAAAGAAGCCGTTTCGAAAGCTAACCCAACAGCCACCAACGTAGTTGTAAAAGACAATGGAGACGTAACTGTCACATTACCAGATGGAACAACTAAAGAAATTCCATCGACAGAAACCGTAGAGAAATCTAAGGTAGAGGTAACGCCAGTAGCAGACCCAGCGCATTTAACAGAAGCCGAAAAAGCCAAAGTTAAAGAAGCCGTTTCGAAAGCTAACCCAACAGCCACCAACGTAGTTGTAAAAGACAATGGAGACGTAACTGTCACATTACCAGATGGAACAACTAAAGAAATTCCATCGACAGAAACCGTAGAGAAATCTAAGGTAGAGGTAACGCCAGTAGCAGACCCAGCGCATTTAACAGAAGCCGAAAAAGCCAAAGTTAAAGAAGCCGTTTCGAAAGCTAACCCAACAGCCACCAACGTAGTTGTAAAAGACAATGGAGACGTAACTGTCACATTACCAGATGGAACAACTAAAGAAATTCCATCGACAGAAACCGTAGAGAAATCTAAGGTAGAGGTAACGCCAGTAGCAGACCCAGCGCATTTAACAGAAGCCGAAAAAGCCAAAGTTAAAGAAGCCGTTTCGAAAGCTAACCCAACAGCCACCAACGTAGTTGTAAAAGACAATGGAGACGTAACTGTCACATTACCAGATGGAACAACTAAAGAAATTCCATCGACAGAAACCGTAGAGAAATCTAAGGTAGAGGTAACGCCAGTAGCAGACCCAGCGCATTTAACAGAAGCCGAAAAAGCCAAAGTTAAAGAAGCCGTTTCGAAAGCTAACCCAACAGCCACCAACGTAGTTGTAAAAGACAATGGAGACGTAACTGTCACATTACCAGATGGAACAACTAAAGAAATTCCATCGACAGAAACCGTAGAGAAATCTAAGGTAGAGGTAACGCCAGTAGCAGACCCAGCGCATTTAACAGAAGCCGAAAAAGCCAAAGTTAAAGAAGCCGTTTCGAAAGCTAACCCAACAGCCACCAACGTAGTTGTAAAAGACAATGGAGACGTAACTGTCACATTACCAGATGGAACAACTAAAGAAATTCCATCGACAGAAACCGTAGAGAAATCTAAGGTAGAGGTAACGCCAGTAGCAGACCCAGCGCATTTAACAGAAGCCGAAAAAGCCAAAGTTAAAGAAGCCGTTTCGAAAGCTAACCCAACAGCCACCAACGTAGTTGTAAAAGACAATGGAGACGTAACTGTCACATTACCAGATGGAACAACTAAAGAAATTCCATCGACAGAAACCGTAGAGAAATCTAAGGTAGAGGTAACGCCAGTAGCAGACCCAGCGCATTTAACAGAAGCCGAAAAAGCCAAAGTTAAAGAAGCCGTTTCGAAAGCTAACCCAACAGCCACCAACGTAGTTGTAAAAGACAATGGAGACGTAACTGTCACATTACCAGATGGAACAACTAAAGAAATTCCATCGACAGAAACCGTAGAGAAATCTAAGGTAGAGGTAACGCCAGTAGCAGACCCAGCGCATTTAACAGAAGCCGAAAAAGCCAAAGTTAAAGAAGCCGTTTCGAAAGCTAACCCAACAGCCACCAACGTAGTTGTAAAAGACAATGGAGACGTAACTGTCACATTACCAGATGGAACAACTAAAGAAATTCCATCGACAGAAACCGTAGAGAAATCTAAGGTAGAGGTAACGCCAGTAGCAGACCCAGCGCATTTAACAGAAGCCGAAAAAGCCAAAGTTAAAGAAGCCGTTTCGAAAGCTAACCCAACAGCCACCAACGTAGTTGTAAAAGACAATGGAGACGTAACTGTCACATTACCAGATGGAACAACTAAAGAAATTCCATCGACAGAAACCGTAGAGAAAAAATCTGGTAATAATAGTACTGATACTAGCAACAGTGGCAACACCAACAATGGAGCTACTACCAACCCTGCTGGCAGCAATAGCAACAGTGTGACACCAGATAACAGAGGCAATACTCCAGCCCCTGGTGTGACAATTGACAATAGTAGCAATACGACCCTTACTACTCCATCGTCTACTGTTGGACAGGCACAAGCAAGCACTTCGACTCAAGAAACGCCAGTTTCTACAAGCACTCCAAACAATTCAGGAACTACAGTGACTCCTAACGAGACTCGTCCTGTTGACAAGTCTGAGCTTGCTCGATTGGTTGAAGGATTGGAAAGTCGTTTGAAAGATTTGGATGATATAGATAGTACAATGCTTGAGTCAGCTAAAGCTCTTCTTACAGAGATTAAACAAGCTCTTAATGACGAAAGTTTGACAGAGTCCGATTTGCGTGATATTGTTAGAAGAGTGAGAGAGGTAATAGACTCCTTAAAAGGTGTGAAAGAAGACCAGCAAAATCAAGAAAAAGATCAGATGAAAGACGATAGTCAGACAACTACTGAATTTTCATATGTAGTAATGATTGGCAGTCTACTTGCCCTTCTTGGGCTCCTTCTCTTCCTCATCGCGCGTCGTAAGAAAGAGTCAGAACTCAAGAAATTGGTCAAGGAACTAAGCAAGCTTGAAGCAGAATTGGATTCTACAAATGTGGATACGAAAGTTCTCGACCAAGCACGAGAAGCTCTCGCTCAAGCAGTTGCTTTCCTAGCCAATGAGAAAGAGTCTGACCACACAGAAGACGAGTTGATTGAGAAACTCAAAGCGATTCTTGCTCAGCTAAGATAAGCGACATGTTGAAATATCGCAGGCGACCATAGAAGTTACTACATTGCTGGATAATGACGATAGGAAAAGTTAGTCGCAAACCTGTAGTGGGAATATACCAGCTTCTAGTGGGGAAGTGGTTCTGGGAACAGGACACCGTCTTTTAAATGGGAATGCTTCCTCCTCTAGTACAAGTAGAAGTCTTTGATGGTAGAGTAAGATAAAGAAGAAACACGAAACAAGTAAGATAGTTCATGAAATGGAACTGAAAATTGCTGGTGTGGACTCTTGAAGGAAGTAATGGATAGAAAGAAGTTGAAAAGCGTCTTTCTATCCATCTTTCTTTAGGAGTTGATGTAAGCGCTCTCTATCACTTGGTTTTGTCAGATGATTGTGCTCTCCATAACCAACCATACGTATATCATATATAGTAGATTGAAATAAGATATGAACAAAGAGATTGAGAAAGTCAAATTAATTTCTAGAAATATTTTAGAATCCGTAGCCTACTATTCTAGGCTCAATATACTACACTTAAAAAATATTTCTATTGATTAATAGGGATTATTGTGGTATAATCTAGGTAGATTAGAAGTCATCAAAGGTGCAGCAATGTATAACTAGGTGACCTTTTTTCATATAGTGGAGACTGTTAGAATGAATGTTGCCATATTTGAATTAACAAATTTCAAGGAATATATTCCTTGAAATATTGATATAGTTGATAAAATACGATTAGTTTATAATCCTGTGTTAGCACCTACTACGTTAAAAATGGCGATTGAACCTGCACTGACAGAAGAAGAATTGTATCAACATATGAAAGATAAATCTCATTAGGATTTTTCATATAATGTTGATGATGAATTTTATAAAAAGGATTGCGTAGATTTATGGTAAATTGGTTAATCGTCAGTATATTTTAGCTAAGTAAGCCTACTTATTTGATAGTTACCTTAGAAATTTCCTTCAAGAAATATTGGAGAGAATTGAAGTCTTTTTGAAAAAGAGTACCGCTGATGCTCTGACGCTTGGATACCAAAAAACTATTTATATTTTTGAAGACGATGATTTATATTTTTCTGAACAATCTAAATACTGCAAGGATAACCCTAAACGTCAGGATACTGTCTTGAAAACAAAGTATCATTTATCGCGGTTTATTTTTGAAAAACAAGATGATTCCATAGTAAAGAATCAGATTAGACAATATGGTGTTGTGTTGCCTTGGACTGTTTTTCGTTTAATGACATTTGGAAATATATCATCATTTCTTGTCGCCTTACAACCAGGTTATCGAAATAAGGTTGCTGCTTATATTAGTTTGCTCTTGTATAAGGATGATAAAATTCCAGCTAAAATCTTATTGTCCTGGTGTAATGCACTTCGATATCTTAGAAATATATGCTCATATAATGGCAGATTATATGAACGCTTACACCATACCTTACCTGCTCTTCATCATTCTGATAAGGAGTTATTGGAGACAAACTCAGAGAATGATGATAAGACATTATTTATTTATTTATTTTATAGCAATGAGACATCTTATTTTGTCCATGTCCCTAGAAACCCAGAATTTTTGGAATAAAAAATACAAAATTTACTAGAAGAAGGAAGTAGAGAACAAGTTGATTTGAGACACTACGGTCTTCCAGAGGACTGGGTGAACTTATTGACAATTAAGAATAGGATAATCTCTTAGATAGATAATTATTGGAAAGAATAAGATAGTATGGAGGTCTAGTATAAAACAAAATAAAGGGCACAAAACTTTTTTATTCTGTGTTGTGCCTTGAGTGAAACAAAAGGAATAAATTATAACAATGAAAAAAGTTGCCATTATTGGAGCAGGAATTGTGGGGACAACAGCTGCCTACTACCTCTCGAAAGAAAGTGACCTAGAGGTAGCCGTCTTTGACCATGGACAAGGTCAGGCTACCAAGGCTGCAGCAGGAATTATCAGTCCTTGGTTTTCCAAACGCCGCAATAAAGCTTGGTACAAAATGGCGCGCTTGGGGGCTGATTTTTATGTGGATTTATTAGCTGATTTAGAGAAATCAGGGCAAGAAATCGACTTTTACCATCGTTCGGGAGTCTTTCTCCTGAAAAAGGATGAATCCAAGTTGGAAGAACTCTATGAATTAGCCCTCCAGCGCAGAGAAGAATCTCCCTTGATAGGGCAATTAGCCATTCTGGACCAAGCATCATCTAATGAATTATTCCCTGGTTTGCAGGGATTTGACCGTCTGCTCTATGCTTCTGGTGGAGCGAGAGTAGATGGCCAACTTTTAGTGACTCGTTTGCTGGAATCCAGTCATGTCAAGCTGGTCAAAGAAAAAGTGACTCTGACACCGTTAGCATCAGGCTACCAGATTGGTGAAGAGGAGTTTGAGCAGGTTATTTTGGCGACGGGAGCTTGGTTGGGGGATATGTTAGAACCCTTGGGTTATGCTGTGGATGTCCGTCCTCAGAAAGGACAGCTCCGAGATTATCAGCTGGCCCAAGACATGGAATTTTACCCTGTTGTCATGCCAGAAGGGGAATGGGATTTGATTCCTTTTGCAGGTGGCAAATTGTCCCTAGGTGCTACCCATGAAAATGATATGGGATTTGATTTGACGGTAGATGAAATCTTGCTCCAGCAAATGGAGGAGGCAGCCTTACCTCACTATCCAGTTTTAGCTAGAGCGACTTCAAGGGCTGAGCGTGTGGGAATCCGTGCCTATACTAGTGATTTCTCTCCTTTCTTTGGGCCAGTGCCAGAATTGGCAGGTGTCTACGCTGCTAGTGGACTAGGTTCATCAGGCCTCACAACTGGTCCTATTATTGGTTACCACCTAGCTCAATTGGTCAAAGGCAAGGAGTTGACTTTGAACCCTGAAAACTACCCAATTGAAAACTATGTCAAACCTAGTAAAAAGCGAATAATACTCAATGAAAATCAAAAAACAAACTAGGAAACTAGCAGCGGGCTGCTCAAAGCACTGCTTTGAGGTTGTGGATAGAACTGACGAAGTCAGCTTAAAGCACTGCTTTGAGGTTGTGGATGGAACTGACGAAGTCAGCTTAAAACACTGTTTTGAGGTTGTGGATGGAACTGACGAAGTCAGCTTAAAACACTGTTTTGAGGTTGTGGATGGAACTGACGAAGTCAGTAACCATACCCATGGCAAGGCGAAGCTGACGTTGTTTGAAGAGATTTTCGAAGAGTATAAGCATTTTACTGAAATTTTATCTTACCCTCTAGGATGGCAAATGACATTCCCTATCAAAAATGGTAAAATAAGAAAAAATAATCCGAGAATCGAGGAATTAAGATGCAAGAAAAGATTTTGCTAACGGGTGGAGCAGGTTTTATCGGAACCCACACTGTTATTGAGTTAATCCAAGCAGGTCATCAGGTTGTTGTGGTGGATAACCTTGTCAACAGCAATCGCAAAAGTTTAGAAGTTGTTGAGAAAATTACAGGAGTTGAAGTACCTTTCTATGAGGCAGATATCCGTGATATAGATACTCTTCGTGACATTTTCAAACAAGAAGAACCAACAGGGGTCATTCACTTTGCTGGCTTGAAGGCTGTCGGTGAATCTACTCGTATCCCTCTTGCCTATTATGACAACAATATCGCTGGAACTGTTAGCCTTTTGAAAGCTATGGAAGAAGCCAACTGTAAAAACATCATTTTCAGTTCTTCTGCGACAGTTTACGGGGATCCGCACACAGTGCCCATCTTGGAAGATTTCCCACTTTCAGTGACCAACCCATACGGTCGTACCAAGCTCATGCTAGAGGAAGTTTTGATAGATATCTACAAGGCAGACTCAGAATGGAATGTTGTCTTGCTTCGTTACTTTAACCCAATCGGAGCCCATGAGAGTGGTGATTTGGGAGAAAATCCAAACGGTATTCCAAACAATCTCTTGCCATATGTGACTCAAGTAGCCGTTGGAAAATTAGAGCAAGTGCAAGTGTTTGGAGACGATTACGATACGGAAGATGGAACAGGTGTTCGTGACTATATCCACGTTGTCGATTTGGCTAAGGGTCACGTTGCAGCTTTGAAAAAAATCCAAAAAGGTTCAGGACTAAACGTTTATAACCTTGGAACTGGTAAAGGTTACTCAGTTCTTGAAATTATCCAAAACATGGAAAAAGCGGTGGGACGTCCTATTCCTTACCGCATCGTAGAACGTCGCCCAGGTGATATCGCTGCCTGCTACTCAGACCCAGCAAAAGCTAAAGCAGAACTGGGCTGGGAAGCAGAACTCGACATCACCCAAATGTGTGAAGACGCATGGCGTTGGCAAAGCAAGCATCCAAATGGATTTGAAGACTAAGATGATGATTTCAATCATCGTCCCTTGTTTAAACGAAGAGGAAGTACTTCCTCTTTTTTATCAGGCTCTGGAAGCTTTACTTCCAGATTTGGAAACAGAAATCGAGTATGTCTTTGTCGATGATGGATCAAGTGATGGGACCTTGGAACTCTTAAAGGCCTATCGGGAGCAAAATCCGCAGTTCATTATATTTCTTTCTCTCGAAATTTTGGCAAAGAAGCAGCCCTTTATGCAGGCTTGCAATATGCGACAGGAGATTTGGTGGTAGTGATGGATGCAGACCTCCAAGATCCTCCTAGTATGTTGTTTGAGATGAAAAATGTACTAGACAAAAATGTAGACTTGGACTGCGTTGGGACACGGAGAACTAGTCGGGAGGGAGAACCCTTCTTTCGCAGTTTCTGTGCTGTTCTCTTTTATCGCCTCATGCAAAAAATCAGCCCAGTAGCTCTGCCGTCGGGTGTCCGTGATTTTCGTATGATGAGAAGGTCTGTGGTCGATGCCATTTTAAGTTTGACTGAGTCCAATCGTTTTTCTAAGGGACTCTTTGCCTGGGTCGGCTTTAAAACCCACTATCTGGACTATCCAAATGTCGAAAGGCAGGCTGGCAAGACCAGTTGGAGTTTTAGGCAACTCTTTTTTTACTCCATTGAAGGGATTGTTAATTTTTCAGATTTCCCTTTGACTATAGCCTTTGTAGCTGGTCTCCTATCTTGTTTTCTTTCTCTGCTGATGACCTTTTTTGTTGTGGTTCGGACCCTCATTTTGGGCAATCCGACATCTGGTTGGACCTCTCTGATGGCTGTTATTCTCTTTCTTGGAGGCATTCAACTCTTGACCATTGGGATTCTCGGTAAATATATCAGTAAGATTTATTTGGAGACTAAAAAAAGACCACTTTATCTTATCAAAGAAAAAAGTTATCATAGATCATGAAAAAGTAGGAATTATCTGGCGCAGTCACTTTTTTGTAATTATAATTCTTTTGGTCTGGAACTTGAGTGATTTTTAAAAAAATTAGGGATTTGACATGATATAAATGAACTATGTGGAATAAATTTACTGCAAAGACGATAACTTAATAAATAAAACATTCAGGAGGGTTATTTTATGCTAAGTAAAGAGGATTATACTGAAGAAATCGGGCTAATAAAGAAACAAAATTATGTAGAGGTTGAACTGTATCCTTTAGTTGCTGATATAATTAAGCCAACTTTAAAAGATAGTTTATCAAAAAGATATGTCTTCGGAAGACAAAGAAGGGGTTTGGGACAAATTTATTATGGTCTAAGTAATTTTCCTGATATAGTTATTTTAGATAAGACTTATGAAAACAAATCTAGGAAAAGTATAAAAATTGAAAATGGAAGGAACTTCGAGGATGCGTGGAAGTTAAGAATTTAAATTATAGTTTAATTACAGAGGAAAAAATCAAATCAACCATATCGAACAGTTTTGAACATATAACTGGAGAGATGGGACAACTTATTGGAGACCTTTTATGGTATAAAAAAGTAATTTATACAAATGGAATTGAATGGAGATTTCTAAGTTTAGATGACAAGGAAGAGATAGATAATACAATTGTTGAAGTAGTTAACAAAAGAATAGAAACAGAAGAAGCGGGAAATTCTTTTGATTGGTGGAAGAATATTAAAGATTTATCGTTCAATTATACGGATATATGCCTATCTAAAGATTGTAGACGAGAGTGGAATGAATTTGTAAAAAGGGTAAAGGAAATAGAATGGTAGAAGTCTATTCTCATTGAGGAATTTAGATTATAAGTTGCAGTAAGATTTATCTGGAGACTAAAAAAAGACCACTTTATCTCGTTAAAGAAAAAAGTGATCTTCCTGATTTTACAGAAAAAAATAAAGTGAAAAGACTATAATTTTACATGGAAATATGCTAAACTAGAAAGAGTGAAACGTTCTTGTCAATTTACTATGAGAGATTAGTGTTGATCTTTAATCAAGGCACGTGTCGGACAGTTTCTAACAGCCTCTAAGACATCCTGACTAGGAGAAATTTCTTTTTCCAGTTGGTCAGGATTATCGTAAAAACGCACGATTCCATTATCGTGGTAATCAAATAAGTCAGAATAAGTTTGGCAAAGCCCACAGGCGATGCATCGTTCAGGTATAAGTGTGATTTTCATGTTCATATTTATATTGTAATAAGAAAAGTAAAAAAAAACAAGGAGTAAGGTATGGCAAAAGAACCGTGGCAAGAAGATATTTATGATCAAGAAGAAGCAAGAGCAGAGCGTCGGCATCGAAACCACGGAGGGGCTGATAGGATGGCTAATCGTATTTTGACGATCCTAGCTAGTATTTTCTTTGTAATTGTGGTGGTGATGGTCATCGTTCTCATCTATCTATCATCGGGGGGAGTAATCGCACAGCAGCCTTAAAAGACTTTCATGATTCTGATGCAAGTGTAGTACAAATCTCATCTTCAAGCAGTTCTCAGCCTGAGCA
This sequence comes from Streptococcus bouchesdurhonensis, assembly GCF_948472335.1. Next base: position 267,156 of record NZ_CAOKTW010000002.1, read on the forward strand.
GAGTTCAGAGCCAGAATCTACTTCTAGTAGTTCAGAAGAAGCTGCTAATCCTGAAGGAACGATTAAAGTTCTCGCAGGAGAAGGGGAAGCAGCTATTGCCGCTCGTGCAGGAATCTCCATTGCTCAGTTAGAGGCCTTGAATCCTGGGCACATGGCTACAGGATCTTGGTTTGCTAATCCAGGTGATGTTATAAAAATAAAATAGGAGCCGATATGAAAACAATTCAAATTGCTATTGATGGTCCTGCTTCCAGCGGTAAGAGTACGGTCGCAAAGATTATTGCTAAGGATTTTGGATTCACCTACCTTGATACAGGAGCTATGTATCGTGCAGCGACCTATATGGCTCTTAAGAACCAATTAGGAGTTGAAGAAGTCGAAGCCCTTCTAACCTTGTTGGACCAGCATCCAATTAGTTTTGGACGCTCAGAAACTGGAGACCAGCTTGTCTTTGTAGGCGATGTGGATATTACTCATCCTATCCGTGAAAATGAAGTGACCAATCATGTTTCTGCTATTGCAGCAATTCCTCAAGTACGTGAGAAACTAGTTTCCCTCCAACAAGAAATTGCCCAACAAGGTGGGATTGTCATGGACGGTCGCGATATTGGGACTGTTGTATTGCCACAAGCAGAATTAAAAATTTTCCTAGTAGCTTCTGTTGATGAGAGAGCAGAGCGCCGTTACAAGGAAAATATTGCCAAGGGAATTGAAACAGACCTGGAAACCCTAAAAGAGGAAATTGCTGCGCGTGACTACAAGGATAGTCATCGTGAGACTTCACCTCTCAAACAAGCAGAGGATGCTGTCTACCTTGATACAACTGGTTTGAATATTCAAGAAGTAGTTGAAAAAATCAAAGCAGAAGCTGAAAAAAGAATGTAAATGTAGAAAAGCCGATAGATGGATATCGGTTTTTTTCTAAATTTGTCAAAATGCTGATTTTAGGGTATAATAGTTGCTGTTCGAGAAATTTTGATTTTCAAAGAATAGTGAATGATGATAAGGAGAAACCATGAACAACCTACCAAATTGCCCAAAATGCAACTCAGAGTATGTCTACGAAGACGGTGCCCTACTGGTTTGCCCAGAGTGTGCTTATGAGTGGAATCCTGCTGAAGTTGCAGATGTAGAAGAGGGCCTTGTTGCTATCGATGCCAATGGAAATAAATTGGCTGACGGTGATACAGTAACTCTCATCAAGGACTTGAAGGTAAAAGGTGCGCCAAAAGATTTGAAACAAGGGACGCGCGTGAAAAATATCCGCATCGTAGAAGGTGACCACAATATTGACTGTAAGATTGATGGCTTCGGTGCCATGAAACTTAAATCAGAGTTTGTGAAGAAGATTTAAGTATGTCCAAGCACTATAAACTTGTATTTTATAGCCGTATCTTCTTGTTTCTAGCGGCTTTTACGGGAGTTTATCTTGAAATTACTAAGCATGGTGGTTTTGGGATGCTTCTCTATTACACGGTTCTGTCAAATCTGTTAGTAACTATTTTTACGCTCTATCTCTTAAAGGTTATGAGCCGTGTAGGTGAAAACTGGCAAAGACCAAGTCTCTTGCGCTTAAAAGGTGGGGTCACCATGAGTATCATGATTACCTGTGTGATTTACCATTTCCTCTTAGCGCCCATTGCGACTAATTTCTATACCCTAGAAAATTTCCTTTGCCACTATATCGTTCCCATCTGGTTTTTAGCGGATACCCTCTTTTTTGACAAACAGGGTCAATATAAGATTTGGGATCCAGCAGTGTGGACCATTTTACCCTTGCTGTATATGATGTTTGCTCTTTTTAATGGCTTGGTTCTAAAACTCAATATTCCAAATGCCAAGGATAATCCTTTCCCTTACTTCTTTTTGAATGTGAACAAGGGTTGGGATGTCGTATTCAAGTGGTGTCTGATTATCTTTGTTGCCTATATGGTAGCAGGATTTATCTTCTACTTTATCAAGCAAATCAAGAGAAAGTCATTCTAATACTCTTCGAAAATCTCTTCAAGCCACGTCAGTTTCGCCTTGCCGTAGATATGGTTACTGACTTCGTCAGTCTTATCTACAACCTCAAAACCATGTTTTGAGCTGACTTCGTCAGTCTTATCTACAACCTCAACACACTGTTTTGAGCAGCCTGCGGCTAGCTTCCTAGTTTGCTCTTTGATTTTCATTGAGTATAAGACACAAGGGATTCATTTTCGAGTTTGAGAAGGAGTCTGTGTACCAATGAGGCTTCTTCTTTTCTTGCTTTTTTGATAACTATCAAAAAAGTAGAAGATTAAGAGAAATATAGAAAGAGATTTCATGAAACAATTTTTAGAACGGGCCAGCATTTTGGCTCTCTCCCTCGTTTTGATTACCTCCTTTTCCATTTCGAGTGCCCTACCAGCCATGTTTGACTATTATCAGGGTTATTCTAAGGAACAAATTGAGCTCTTGGTGAGCTTGCCTTCCTTTGGAATCATGATGATGTTACTGCTAAATGGTTTCTTAGAAAAAATATTTCCTGAGCGCTTACAGATTAGTTTGGGCTTGCTGATTTTATCATTGAGCGGTACAGCTCCTTTCTGGTACCAAGCCTATCCCTTTGTCTTTGGAACACGGCTTCTTTTTGGTTTAGGTGTTGGGATGATCAATGCCAAGGCCATTTCTATTATCAGTGAACGCTATCAAGGAAAAAGGCGAATTCAGATGTTAGGGCTACGCGCTTCTGCAGAGGTCGTTGGAGCTTCTCTCATTACCTTGGCCGTCGGTCAGTTGTTGGCCTTTGGTTGGACAGCTATCTTTCTAGCCTATAGTGCTGGATTTTTGGTGCTGCCCCTTTATCTGCTCTTTGTCCCTTATGGAAAATCAAAGAAAGAAGTCAAGAAAAGAGCGAAGGAAGCAAGTCGTTTAACTCGAGAAATGAAAGGCTTGATTTTTACCCTAGCTATCGAAGCGGCAGCTGTAGTTTGTACCAATACAGCTATTACCATCCGTATTCCAAGTTTGATGGTGGAAAGAGGATTGGGGGATGCCCAGTTATCTAGTTTTGTTCTTAGTCTCATGCAGTTAATCGGGATTGTGGCTGGAGTGAGTTTTTTTCTTGATTTCTATCTTTAAAGAGAAACTGCTCCTCTGGTCTGGTATTACATTTGGCTTGGGGCAAATCGTGATTGCCTTGTCTCCATCCTTGTGGGTGGTAGTAGCAGGAAGTGTTCTGGCTGGATTTGCCTATAGTGTAGTCTTGACGACGGTCTTTCAACTTGTCTCTGAACGAATTCCAGCTAAACTCCTCAATCAAGCAACTTCATTTGCAGTTTTAGGCTGTAGTTTCGGAGCCTTTACGACCCCATTCGTTCTAGGTGCAATTGGCTTACTAACTCACAATGGGATGTTGGTCTTTAGTATCTTAGGAGGTTGGTTGATTGTAATCTCTATCTTTGTCATGTACCTACTTCAGAAGAGAGCTTAGGATTGATTCCTAAGTTTTTCTTTTGATACTCAATGAAAATCAAAGAGCATAGTTGATTGAGTTTGGAATAGTACGCTGTAGCTGCTAAAATATTTCTAGAAATTAATTTGACTTTCCTAATAGAATTATTCATATCTTATTTCAATCTACTATAGAAAGCTAGCCGCAGGTTGCTCAAAACAGTGTGTTGAGGTTGCAGATGGAAACTGACGTAGTTTGAAGAGATTTTCGAAGAGTATGAGATTTTTATACCCATACAATATTTGTTTTAGGTCCTTGTTTACAGACTAATTTCTTGATAAAATAGAGGTTATGACGAGATATAAAGCAACTATTTCCTATGATGGTTATGCCTTTGCTGGCTTTCAGCGCCAGCCTCATGCGCGTAGCGTTCAGGAAGAAATTGAAAAAACCTTGACCAGGTTAAATAAAGGGCAAGCTATTACTGTTCACGGTGCTGGTAGGACAGATAGTGGGGTTCATGCTCTGGGACAGGTGCTTCATTTTGACTTGCCCTATCAAATGGATGAGGAAAAACTTCGTTTTGCCTTGGATACCCAGTCTCCTGAAGATATTGATGTGATTTCGATTGAGCTTGTGGCAGATGATTTTCATTGCCGTTATGCCAAGCATAGCAAGACCTATGAGTTTATTGTGGATAGAGGACGTCCCAAAAATCCCATGCGCCGTCACTATGCCACCCACTTCCCTTACCCACTTGATGTGGAGAGGATGCAGGAGGCCGTCAAAAAGCTAGAAGGAACCCATGATTTCACTGGCTTTACAGCCTCTGGGACTAGTGTAGAGGATAAGGTTCGCACTATTACAGAAGCCAGTCTTAGGGTTGATGAGACAGGCCAGTTTTTGACTTTTACCTTTTCAGGAAATGGTTTCTTGTATAAACAGATTCGCAATATGGTGGGGACACTGCTCAAAATCGGCAACAAGCGTATGCCAGTAGAGCAGATTGACCTGATCTTGGAGAAAAAGGACAGGCAGCTTGCAGGTCCCACTGCAGCACCAAATGGTTTATATTTAAAGGAGATTCGTTATGAAGAATAATCGTATTTTAGCACTTTCTGGAAATGATATTTTTAGTGGTGGTGGCCTGTCAGCTGATTTGGCTACCTATACTTTGAACGGCTTGCATGGCTTTGTAGCAGTGACTTGTTTGACAGCCTTGACAGAAAAAGGATTTGAAGTCTTTCCAACTGACGATACCATTTTTCAACATGAATTGGATAGCTTGCGTGATGTGGCGTTTGGGGGAATTAAGATTGGTCTTCTCCCTACTGTCAGTGTGGCTGAGAAGGCATTGGACTTTATCAAGAAACGCCCAGGAGTGCCTGTGGTATTGGACCCTGTCTTGGTCTGCAAGGAAACGCACGACGTAGCAGTTAGTGAACTTTGCCAAGAGTTGATTCGCTTTTTCCCTTATGTCAGTGTGATTACGCCTAACCTCCCAGAAGCAGAATTATTAGCTGGTCAAGAAATCAAAACCTTGGAAGACATGAAAACTGCAGCGCAGAAATTGCATGATTTAGGAGCGCCAGCAGTCATTATTAAGGGAGGCAATCGCCTTAGTCAGGACAAGGCTGTGGATGTCTTTTATGATGGACAAAACTTTACAGTTCTAGAAAATCCTGTCATTCAAGGGCAAAATGCTGGTGCAGGTTGTACCTTTGCTTCCAGCATTGCCAGTCATCTAGTCAAAGGTGATGAACTTTTACCAGCAGTAGAAAGCTCAAAGGCTTTCGTTTACCGTGCCATTGCACAGGCAGATCAGTATGGAGTAAGACAATATGAAGCAAACCAAAACAACTAAAATCGCCCTTGTATCCCTCTTAACCGCCCTTTCTGTGGTTCTAGGCTATTTCTTAAAAATTCCAACACCGACAGGTATTCTAACTCTTTTAGATGCGGGTGTTTTCTTTGCGGCCTTTTACTTTGGTAGTCGTGAAGGAGCTGTAGTCGGAGGACTAGCAGGTTTCTTGATTGACCTCTTATCAGGCTATCCTCAGTGGATGTTCTTTAGCTTGGTCAACCATGGCTTGCAGGGATTTTTCGCAGGATTTAAAGGAAAAACTCAGTGGTTAGGCCTCGTTTTGGCAACGATTGCCATGGTAGGGGGTTACGCCTTGGGTTCTACATTGATGAATGGCTGGGCTGCAGCTCTACCAGAAATCCTACCAAATTTCATACAAAATATGGTAGGGATGATTGTAGGATTTATTCTTAGTCAAAGTATCAAGAAGATTAAGTAAAGAGGCTGAGTCAAAAGTCTTTCAAATAAGAAAAACGCATAGTATCAGGTTTGAAAAGCTTGATACTATGCGTTTTATTGTGGGAAGATTTTCCTCATTTTCTAGTGAAATTGAACTTTTTCTAACATCTTTTTATAGATTACTTCTTAATCAATTATCATTTCCATTGTTGTTTCTTGGGGTTTCATCCCTTGTCTTTGATAAAAGCGGAGAGCACCCTCGTTATCATTCCAGACACTTAGGGTTAGATTATGGCAGCCAATTTCTTTAGCATAATTGAGAGCGAATTGATAGAGTTGATCACCAATTTTTTGACCACGAGCATTTTGATCTACACATAAATCTTTGATAAAAAGGGTTTTGATTTCTTGGAGAACAGGATTATCTGTTTTATCTTTTATGGTACAAAATAGGTGTCCGAGAACTTGTCCCTTCTCATCTTCAAAAACAAAAATAGGGGTATGTTCTTGAGAGAGAATATTTTGCAACTCAGAGGAACTATATTTAGTCCCAGTTTGCTTAAAAATATCTGGTCGAGCTTGGTGGTGAAGCGTAAGGATTTGTTGTAATAAATCGAGTAATTTAGGAATATCTTCTTGTTTAGCTTTTCGAATAGTCATGAAGGTTCTTTTTATTGGCTTAGTCTATAAGAAAAGCTTTAGGAGCAATCATTTTTCTTTATGAAGAGTTCTTAAAATAATTAACTGTGTTGACATAATCCAAAGAATGAGAATACTCATGTCCAATAGAGAAACATTTCCGTAGTCGTAAAGGCTGGCTCGCAGAAGATTTGAGGAAGGGACGAAAGGGAGGGCACGGTAAAGATGGTTTACCCACTCAGGTAGTCGATCTGCAGGATACATGAGTGGTGAGAACATGAGTCCAATCATAAGAATTAGCTGCGACATAAGGGTTACTGTATTTGGAGAAAAGGTGTAGGCTATAGCAAATCCCAGACTAATCATAGTAAGACAAATCAGAAGCACAATAAAAACACCAAGAAAAGATGGATGGAGACGAACAGAAAAACGGACATACCCAAGTAGAATAGAAATAAAAACTCCCAAGAAAATGGCAATTAACCACATCCACAAGTCAGCGAGAGAAATGAATATCCTAGGGATGGGTAAGGCACGAATATAATCAAAATGCCCTTCCAACTTATCATTTGCTATAACAGGGGAGGAAATTGTACAACCCATGGAGATAATTCCAATTAAAACAGAACCAGACGAAAGATAGTAGGCAGTAGTCGAATCGATATCGCCAATAACTAGAGGGTAGCCAAAAAGAAGAGAAATGGATAAGAGGAGCTGTGCTAGTGTAAAAAGGATGAAAAGCTCTTTTTGGCGCAAGTAGTTCCAATGAAGTAAGTAAAAAAATTGAGTCATATTAGTTGGTTAGCTCCTCTCTATAAAGGTCAGAAATAGTCAATGTTTTTTGATGAAGAGAGAGATTGGAAATTGTTTTTTGACCAAGTTCTTCTGTCAGTTGTGCTATCAATGGAGCTAGACTTCTTTCCTCAATCTCTAATTGACAACTAACACCATTGATAATTGTATAATCTTCTATTTTGTCTAATATACTTTTAGTCTTAAAATCAAAGCTTATCTGATACAGTTTGTCATGGATGATTTGCTTAACCTTTCCTGATTTGAGCAATCTACCATTATTAAAGAGGGCGTAATTATCTGCATATTTTTCAACCTCCAGAAGATTATGAGTAACGATAATAATGGTATGCCCCTTGCTAGCTAACTTTTGCAATAATTGCCATTGCTTTTCACGACGAATGGGGTCAACATCATTTGTTGGTTCGTCAAGAAGAATGATGTCTGAGCTACCGATTAGTGTCATAGCGAAGGAAGTTAGTCTTTTGAGACCGCCCGAAAGATCCTTACCTTTTTTGTAACGATAGTCTTCAATTTCTAAATCAGTGAGAAGCTGGCTGATTGTTTTTTCTAGTTCTTGGGAACTCAATCCTCGCATTTTTCCAAGTATTTCTAAATTTTGTTCTACGGTTAATTTGTCGAGTGGGGCATATTGTTGAGACATATAACTAATTAAGGTGCGTGCTTGTTTACGATTGTATATAAAAGAAATATCACCATACAAAATATCTCCTTGGTCAGGTTTAGTAAAACCAATCATTTGATTCAATAGAGTAGATTTTCCAGCTCCATTGTGTCCCAAAAAAGCCGTGATTTTTGCTGGTGATATTTCTAAGGAAATATGATTATTGGCTAAGTGCTGACCATCAAAAGATTTAGTCAAATTATCAATTACGAGTTTTGCAGTTGTCATAACTTTAATTCTCCGTACTTAGAAAAAATTTCCCAATCGTCTTCTTTACCTGTGCCGCATGTTGGACATTCATCAAGATAGCGTCCCCAAGAATCGTGTGTGAATGAGGCTCCGTTTTCATAATTGATTTCGTATTGATGGTTAAGGCTAATTGGTTCCGTATATTGAGTTAATAATCGGATAGTTTCATCAACAATGGCAGAAGTCAGTTGAAATATTGCTGGACCATAGGCTATTGTAGGGATTGTTTTTGTAATCGTACGAACACCGTGGAATTGTTCAAGGAATAGAGTGTCAATTTTTGTATAATAAATATTTAAACAATCAAAACAGCCTGTTTGGTAAGGGATAACTGAATAGACACGACCACGACTAACTTGACTGGCGCCAAATATACAGGGAATATTTTTTGTAACGATTGCTTTATTTACGATACGTTGAATATCATATTGAGGTTCATCAATCACACATATCGTAATATCAACATCATCAAGTAAAGGAATCAAGTCACTTACAGAGGTGATACGTATATTATGGGTTTCTACTTCAATATCGGAATTCATTTTTGTAACTTCTCTATGGGCAATTTGAACTTTAGATAAGCCAATATCATCTTCCTTGTATAGAAATTGTCTTCCTAGATTACTTTGCTCAACAATGTCAAAATCCACTATTTTTATCTTTTTAGGTCCCAAGCCTGCTAGTAATGTCAGTATGTTAGAACCCCCACCACCAAGACCTAGTAAAAGGATAGTAGACTGATGAATTTTTTTCTGTGTTGCAATACTATCTTGGAAGCTATTTAAATAGCGACTGAAATAATATATATTTGAATGATAACGTTCTTTAATATCCTGAATTTCGCCCGCTTCTTCGAGAACCCCCTCATTATCTAAGAGTTCAAGAGCGCCTGTGATGTCTTCTTCAGTTAAATCATCATATTTTGTTAGCATGATATTGAGAATATCTTGAAAAGGACGTCCGTCCAAAATATTGACTAAATTCCACATTTTATTATTATCATCCTTAATTTCTGTGGTTATACCAATTTGTAGCCCAATCCTAAATAAATTTTTATGAAGTTTATAAACAGGATATATTTCTTTTATTCTTGGATGATAGAATTTCATTTTAACCTCACTATTTTATTAAAAAAGGAAGACGAGGTGATTATAAATCATATATCCTCGTCTTGCAACTCCCAGTTCCTATTACAAATGGAAATAAGTAGAAAGAAAATGGTGAACCTATCTACTCAATTCCAACAGTAGGAATAAATAGAAAAGAACTCCTCTAAAAACTCAATTTTAAAATGCTAATTTTTCAACCTTTTCTGGTTACTAAACATAGAAAATAGGTAGTTTTTAGAGGTGCCCAAAATTTAGAAAACACCCCAGCTAATATCAGTTTTAGCAATAACTTTACGCACTTGAATATTTTTCATTTTTGTAACTCCTTTCATATTTGATAAGAATATTGTATAATAAATTAACGATTTTTTTATCAGCATGTCATAATTGACGTATTTGACGTTATAATTGGCAAAATCATGCTTGTAGTGAGGAATTTGATGTTAAGAATTGCGATTTGTGATGATTCTAATAGGGATGGTAGTCAGCTAGAAAACTTACTCTTATCTTATAAGGACATCAAAATAGAAACGAGTGTTTATACGAATCCCCAAAAACTATTAGAACAATTGACAGAGAAGTACAGTTGTGTTTTTTTGGATATCGAGATGCCACAGATAACAGGAATTGATATGGCACAAAAAATCCGTAAGGTAAACCCTTTTATCCCGATTATCTTTGTTACCAGTTATCGAGATTATATGGAGCAGGTTTTTGAAGTGCAGACTTTTGATTATTTACTTAAACCAGTGACTTCTAAAAAATTATATAAAACTATGGATAGAGTGGTACGTTTTTTGAATTTAGGGCAAGCTGTATTTGTTTACTTTTGGAAAGCAGCATTATTCACTGCCTTTAGATGACATTGTATTTTTTGAAAAGGATAAGCGTGCTGTCTTTATTTACACTAAAGATCAGACTTACAAAGCTTTGCTTAAAACGAAAGATATTTTAGAGAAATTACCTGATTACTTTATTCAAATTCATTCTTCCTATATTATCAATCCTAGATATGTGACAGAGTTTGATTCGCAAATAGTCACAATTTTAAATGGAATGGATGAAAATCACCTTCCAATTAGCCGAAAATTTCAAACGTCTTTTAGAGAAAAGTATTATTATTATCTGAGTGAGAGGAATTTTTAATGTTAGTCAGTTTGCGGATTGTGAGTATTCTGTTTGATTTATTTTTGGGAATTATTTTCTTTTATAGACCTCTGTCCCAAAAGAAAAGTCTAGGAGAATTTGTATCTTTACTTCTCTCCTTTTATTTTTCCATGCCTTGTTGACGATATTATTTTCAGGAGCTAATCTTTTCTTAGTAGGGAATCTTATTCTCAGTATCGCAGAGTATTATTTTTTAGGTCTTTATTTTGGATATGCTGTTCAAGAATCTTCGTTTTGGATTTTTTGTCAGATGAGTCTAACTTTACTAGCTGGTACTATACTCAATCAAGCAGTGCAACTATTTTCCCCTTTATCAGTCATTTCAGAAAATCTAATAGCCATGCTTTTTTATCTCGCTGTAGCTTTTCTTTTATCATTGCTAGTGACCCTGGTTCTTCGACAACTTTTTCGTGCACATCAAAAGTTAGTTTATACTGTTTCTAAAGGGACTTGGTTATACCAGTTTATTGTACCATTTTTGTCCATTTGTTTTGCTTTTACAGTATCAGCGATTCAAGGGCAAGTGTTTGAGAAGGATTATCTTTCTTTTGTTTCTGTATTAGCCCTCATTGTGTTAACGTTCTCTTCTCTCTATTTCACCCTATATCTTTCTCAGCAACAACAGAGGTATTATCAAAGCATACTAGAGACGGAACAGATGACCTTTCAACTGAGAGAAATGAAACAATCTAAAAAAGATTATAGGAGGATTCAAAGGATTCAACACGATTTGAAAAATCAACATTTAATCCTCCTTGCACTTTTAAAAGAAGATCCTGAACAAGCGAAGTCTTATCTCCAAAGCATGACAAATAGTATAGAGAACCAAACTGTCTGTTACTCCAAGAATACAACAATTAACTTTTTACTCAATCAAAAATTACAGGATAAGGTAGAGGACATACAATTGGAAATTGATTGTTTTGTACCTCAACGATTGGAAATCAATCCAGATATTTTAGCGGTTTTACTTGGTAATTTGTTGGACAATAGTCTTGAAGCCTGTATGCGCTTGAGTAATAAAGAAGATAGGGTCTTGATCTTAGGAATACGATATTTTCAGAAGAAACTCTTTATTGCTATCGAGAATTCATTTGATGAGAATGAATTGGTAATACGAAAGGAACGTCAGACAGAGGGATGGGGGCTTAAAAATATTGAGAGACTTGTAACCAATCATAGGGGAACAATGAAGAATTTCATTCAGAATGGACGTCATAAAACAGAAGTGATTCTTCTTGTCTAACTAGGGTTTGTTGCTATCTTAATCAAAATAAAGCAAGTCTTTGCTGGTACTTGTAAAGAGGTCAAAGCCATCCTTGGTAACAACACCGCAGTCTTCAATACGAACACCGACTTTACCAGGGATATAGATACCTGGTTCAACAGAGAAGCACATGCCTTCTTCGATGACCATGTCGTTTCCTTCCATGATAGATGGGAATTCATGGACATCCATACCGATACCATGCCCGAGACGGTGGTTGAAGTACTCACCATAACCAGCTTTTTCGATGACCTCACGGGCAGCGCGGTCCACTTCATGAGCAGTCACACCTGGCTTGATAAAGTCAAGAGCAGCTTGTTGGGCTTCAAGAGTCAAGTTGTAAATATCTTTCTTGAATTGGTCTGGTTTGCCGACAGCGACTGTACGAGTCATATCTGACGCATAGCCATTGACCAGAACACCAAGGTCAAAGAGGAGAAGAGCATCATTTTCAACCTTATTAGCTGCTGGAATGCCGTGTGGATTCGCAGCATTATCACCAGTCAAGACCATGGTATCAAAGCTCATTTCGTAACCTTCACGTTTCATGGCAAAGTCAATTTGTGCGATGATATCTGTCTCAGTCTTGTCAAGAGAAATATTGTCAAAACCAACATGAACAGCCTTGTCCGCATAAAGACCTGCAACCATCATTTTTTGTACTTCGTCAGCTGATTTGATGAGGCGCATGCGTTGGATACGAGGAGTGAGGTTTTCAAACTCAGCAGTTTCAAAAACTGTTTTCAAACCATGGTATTTGGTCAAGATGAGATTGTCAAACTCAACAGCGACACGTTTGAAGTCAAGTTGTGGAAGAGCATGTTTGATTTTTTGCCATGGATTTTCAGAATCGACATAGCCCACTACTGGGAAGGAAACGGTGCTACTTGCACGTTCTACTTCAAGAGCTGGGACAAAGAGGAGAGGTTCCTGATCCGCTAGGACAAAGAGGAACATTTGGCGTTCATGGGGATCACTGTAAAAACCAGTGAGGTAATTGATTGTGACGGGGTCAGATACGACAGCGACGTCTAGTTTTTCTGATTCAAGATATGTTAGGATTTGTTGTAATTTAGACATATGCTACCTTCTTTCTACCCCTCTATTTTGGCAAAAAAAGAGAGAAAATGCAAGGGAGAAGGGTAAAAGAAAAGACAAAAAAACTCCGACAAGATAACGGAGTTCTTTGATATAGTTTCACTTTGTTTAAGAAAAGTCAGCCTTGCTTTTGACATCACTGTATTCTTCAGCGATTTCTTGGCTGAGAATATCTTCATAGGCAGGGAGTTGGATGTCCTGACCATATTTCTTCTTGAGGGCTGTAGTGACTAGGCGATAAGCCAGATTGGCATTACGAGAGAGGATAGGCCCGTGGAAGTAGGAACCAAAGACATTCTTATAATGAACCCCTTCGCCGACCTTTTCTTCGTTGTTTCCATTTCCATAGACAACCTGTCCCAGTGGTTTTTGGTCATCAGAGAGGAAGGTACGTCCCTGGTGATTTTCAAATCCATAGTAGGTTTCATTGAAATCTTCATTGTGAATCTTGATGTCCCCGATAAAACGGTTATTGGTCTGGTTGAGAGTGTAGTGGCCCATGACCCCTAGTCCTTCGATGCGTTTGCCTGAAGCTTCAACATAATATTGACCCAATAGTTGAAAACCACCGCAGATAGCGAGAACCACACCGTCGTTTTTGATGTAGTTGTCAATGCTCTCTTTTTTAGCAGGTAGGTCGTCTGCAATGATACTTTGTTCAAAGTCTTGACCGCCTCCGAAAAAGGCGATGTTGTAGTGATTTTCATCAAAATCATCATGGAGAGAAACGATGTCAACGGTCACATGGGCTCCCAGTTTTTCAGCAACATACTTGAGCATGAGGATGTTTCCATTGTCCCCGTAGGTATTCATGAGATTTCCGTAGAGGTGGGCAATGTTGAGCTGATAGGGGTAATTGCCATCTTTTGAGGAAAGTGAAGTATAAACCATTAGTTCATCTCCTTTCTAACAATCTGACGACTAGCCAGCAGTTCACGAAATTCCAGCATAGCAGTATAAGTAGCCAGGATATAGGCATGCTTGCAGTCTTGGTTCTCAATTGTCTTAAGAACTTGTTCCAGACTACTTGTTTCAGTGATTTTATCAGCTGGATAGCCTGTCACTCGGAGACGACGAGCAATTTCAGAATGGCGAACACCGCCAGCGTTGATTTCAGGAATGTCCATGTCAGTGATTTGCTCAAAGTCTGCATCCCAGATCCAGCTAGTGTCAATTCCATCTGCATAGTTGGCATTGAGGAGGACAGATAGGCTAAATGGATAAGGTGCTAGTTTAATCATCTCGATAGCTTGAGTTGCACCGACTGGATTTTTAATCAAGACAAGGGTACATTCCTTGTCACCGATATGGAAGGTTTCTTGGCGTCCAAAGACAGCACGGCTCTTATCAAATCCTTGCTTGATTAGTTGGGAATCTGCACCAAGGAAACGGGCGATGGCAACCGCAGCTAGGGCGTTGTAGATATTGTAGAGACCACCGATTTGGATACCATATTCTTGTCCGTCAATGACAAAGCGAGAGCGATTGTTGGTCAACTCAACCAATTCTGTCAAGCGATAGTCTAAATCAGGACGTTTACATCCACAACCTTCACAGATATAGGCACCTAAGTTTGCATAAGTATTGTGCTCATATTTGAGGATGCCTTGGCAGTCAGGGCAGAGGATTCCTTCGGTATTATAGTGAGCCAGCTGGGCTGGGCCTTTCTCCAAGTCAAAACCAAAATACTGTACAGGATTTGGAATAGCTGGCTTGTAGAAAAGTGGACTGTCTCCATTAAGGAGAACAGTGGCAGTAGGCACTTTACGAATGGCATCCAAAATCATGTTATAGGTAGTATAGATTTCACCGAAACGGTCCATCTGATCACGGAAGATATTAGTAATGACAAAAAGACTAGGCTGGATATAGTCACAGATACGAGATAGACTGGCTTCGTCAATTTCGAGGACGGCAATATTTTTCCCAGTTTTTGAAGATTTGGCTGTTAGGAAGGTTGTTGCAATTCCTGTAATCATGTTGGCACCGCTTGGGTTGGTTAGAACTTGACCATAAACCTCTTTTAAAATGCCGACAGTGAGGGCAGTTGTCAGGGTTTTTCCATTTGTTCCAGTGACCACGACAATCTCGTAGTTCTTAGCTAGGTTTTGTAAAATATCTTTATCAAATTGAAGGGCGACTTTCCCTGGGAGCGTACTTCCACGTCCAAGACGGCTTAAAACGAAGTGGGAAGAACACCCAGCAAGAAGGCCCAAAGTAGTTTTTAAGTTCATGTTTCTATTATATCACAAAAGAGGGAAAAGACAGATTTGATACTCAATGAAAATCAAAGAGCAAACTAGGAAGCTAGCCGCAGGCTGTACTTGAGTACGGCAAGGTGAAGCTGACGTGGTTTGAATTTGATTTTCGAAGAGTATGAGATTTCGCAGAAATGAAAACAGCCCTCAGAGGGCTGTCAGTTAAGATGTGATCTCAACTTAAATCGCAAACAAGTCATTCAAGTTCTCAGCCAAGGTTGGGTGAGTGAAGATTTGTTTTGTGAAGTAAGTGTAAGGAATCTTGTTGTCCATAGCAACAGTGATGATGTTGATGATTTCTTGAGAACCTTCTGAGAAGATGCTTGCTCCAAGAATTTCTTTGGTTTCAGTATTAACAACAGCTTTGAAAGCTCCGCGAAGGTTTCCATTTACGTGACCACGAGGCATGGCTGCAACAGGAATTTCCTTAACAGCGTATGGAAGTTTCAAATCTGCTGCTTGGCTTTCAGTCAAACCAACTTGTGAAAGTGCAGGTGTGATAAACATGGTGTTTGGTACATTGAGACGGTCTTCAAGTGTGTAGCTGCCATCTCCAGCAAGGTAGCTGTAGACAACACGGAAGTCATCAAGTGAAATGTAAGTAAATTGAAGGCCACCGTTGACATCCCCAACTGCAAATACACCAGGAACGTTTGTTTGACAATGTTTGTCTACTTTAATAGCACCACGTTCAGTAAGTTCAATATCTGTATTTTCAAGTTGAAGTGGTTCTACATTTGGTTTACGTCCAGTTGCGTAGAGAAGGGCATCGAAACGGTAAGTTTCGTCTTCAGTTACGATAAGCACTTGGTCACCGTCGTTTTTAATTTCAGTAGTATGGATATTTTGAAGCAATTCAATACCGTCTTCTTCCAGGTATTGTTTAGCAAGAGCTGCGATGGAAGGTTCTGCACGAGGTAGGAAAGTATCCAAGGCATCTAGGACTGTGACCTTGCTTCCAAGTTTGTTGTAAAGGCCAGCAAATTCAAGACCGATATTTCCGCCACCAAGGACTCCAAGTTTTTCAGGCAACTTGTCCAAGTTTTGGATACCTGTTGAGTCAAAGACGTTTTTGCTTGTAGCAAGTCCAGGGATTGGCAAGACGTTTGAAACAGCACCAGTGTTGATGACGATTGTTTCAGCAGTCAGTTCTTTCTTTTCATCACCAGCTTGGATTTCGATGACTTTATTTGAAAGGAAGTGAGCTTCCGCATCAAAGATGTCCACGCCAGTACCAGCAACAGTCGCATAGTTTTTACCGTTGAGGCGACCAGTGATAGTGTTTTTGGTAGCAATGACTTCTTCAAAAGACAAGTCTTTCTCAGCAGCAACTAGCAAAGTCTTAGTTGGGATACAACCGATGTTGATACAAGTTCCACCGTACATAGCTTTGCTACGTTCAACGAGGGCAACTTTTTTGCCAGCTGAAGCCAATTTACCAGCTAGTGTTTTACCAGCCTTACCAAATCCGATAACGATTAAATCATAAGTTAACATTTAGAGTTCCTCCTATTCGAATTACATTCTAGCACAAGAAAAAAACTTTTGCACAATTCTGCTACGAAAAAGACAGAAAAAATAAAAACGCTTTCCAGACAAAAAGCTAGTAATTTTTTGACAAGCTTGATAAACTAAAATCCTATCTATTTTTATATAAGATAGAATAAATGTTCGAAAATAGGAGGTTTTATGAAATCGAATCGTTATATTATTGCCTTTGCTGGGGTCATTTTACACTTAATGCTGGGTTCGACTTATGCTTGGAGTGTTTATCGTAACCCTATTATTGAAAAAACGGGATGGGATCAGGCTTCTGTTGCCTTTGCCTTTAGTCTAGCAATCTTTTGTTTAGGCTTATCGGCTGCATTTATGGGGCGTTTGGTAGAAAAATTTGGTCCGAGAGTCATGGGGAGTCTATCTGCTTTTCTATACGCAGGTGGAAATATCTTAACAGGATTTGCAATAGACCGTCAGGAACTGTGGTTGTTGTATCTGGCTTATGGTATTTTAGGTGGGCTTGGTTTGGGAGCTTACTATATTACCCCTGTGTCAACGATTATAAAATGGTTTCCTGATAAACGTGGTCTCGCAACAGGTTTAGCGATTATGGGGTTTGGTTTTGCTTCTTTATTGACTAGTCCCATAGCGCAACATCTCATCGCAGGGGTAGGGCTTGTAGAAACTTTTTATATTTTAGGTGCAAGTTACTTTATTATCATGCTCCTAGCTTCACAATTCATTAAGCGTCCAAATGAACAAGAGCTTGCAATTTTATCTGTTTCAGGGAAAGAAAAAACAGACTCTCTGACGCAAGGGATGACTGCAAATCAGGCTCTAAAAAGCAATCGGTTTTATATACTTTGGATTATTTTCTTTATCAACATAGCTTGTGGTTTAGGCTTAATTTCAGCGGCATCGCCAATGGCACAGGAGATGGCTGGCTTGTCTACAAGTCATGCAGCAGTAATGGTGGGCGTTTTAGGGATTTTCAATGGATTTGGTCGCTTGCTTTGGGCGAGTTTGTCTGACTATATCGGTCGCCCTCTAACCTTTAGTATATTACTGCTTGTCAATCTTTTCTTTTCTCTCTCACTTTGGCTCTTTACAGATTCCGTTTTATTTGTAGTCGCTATGTCTATTTTGATGACTTGCTATGGAGCTGGTTTTTCATTGATTCCAGCTTATCTCAGTGATATTTTTGGAACCAAGGAATTAGCTGCTCTGCATGGTTATATTTTAACAGCTTGGGCAATGGCTGGTTTAGCAGGACCTATTTTATTAGCAGAAACTTATAAAATGGCTCATTCTTACACACAAACCTTGTTCGTTTTTATCATTTTATATAGTATAGCCTTGGCTTTGTCTTATTATCTAGGTCGTTCCATCAAAAAGGAAGGTCAAAAACCGCTTACATGATTTTCTAGAGAAATTGGGCTATCTTTTGCTTCTCTCTTGTGTTATACTAGATAGGTTGCAAAGAAAACAGTACTTTTCTTTTGTGGAAAAGAAGCAACACGATTTTATATCCAGTATATGAAAATACGTCATAAAAAGAAAAGTATACACTAAGCCCTATAGGGTGGCTTCGCACCACCTTTAGAAAGAAGAACAACGTGAAATTTAATGAATTAAACTTGTCTGCTGATTTGCTAGCAGAGATTGAAAAAGCTGGTTTTGTAGAAGCCAGTCCGATCCAAGAACAAACCATTCCCTTGGCCCTTGAAGGCAAGGACGTTATCGGTCAAGCTCAGACTGGTACAGGAAAAACTGCAGCCTTTGGCTTGCCTACCCTTGAAAAAATCCGTACAGAAGAAGCGACTATCCAAGCCTTGGTGATCGCTCCAACTCGTGAACTCGCTGTCCAAAGTCAAGAGGAATTGTTCCGTTTTGGTCGTAGCAAGGGAGTCAAAGTCCGCTCAGTATACGGCGGATCAAGCATTGAAAAACAAATTAAGGCTCTTAAATCTGGTGCCCATATCGTGGTGGGAACACCTGGTCGCCTCTTAGACTTGATCAAACGCAAGGCCTTGAAATTACAAGATATTGAAACGCTTATCCTTGACGAAGCGGATGAAATGCTCAACATGGGCTTCCTTGAAGACATTGAAGCTATCATCTCCCGTGTCCCTGAAAATCGACAAACTCTTCTTTTCTCAGCAACTATGCCAGATGCCATCAAACGTATCGGTGTTCAGTTTATGAAAGAACCTGAGCATGTGAAGATTGCTGCTAAGGAATTGACAACAGAATTGGTTGATCAATACTATATCCGAGTTAAGGAACAAGAAAAATTTGATACTATGACACGTCTCATGGATGTGGAGCAACCTGAGCTTGCTATCGTATTTGGTCGTACCAAACGTCGTGTGGATGAATTGACTCGTGGTTTGAAAATCCGTGGCTTCCGTGCAGAAGGAATTCATGGAGACCTAGACCAAAACAAACGTCTTCGTGTCCTTCGTGACTTTAAAAATGGAAATCTGGATGTTCTAGTTGCGACGGACGTTGCAGCGCGTGGTTTGGATATTTCAGGTGTGACCCATGTCTATAACTACGATATTCCACAAGATCCTGAAAGTTATGTTCACCGTATCGGTCGTACAGGTCGTGCTTAGGTAAGTCAGGTCAGTCTATTACTTTCGTATCACCAAATGAAATGGGCTACCTCCAAATCATTGAAAACTTGACCAAGAAACGCATGAAAGGTCTCAAACCTGCAAGTGCAGAAGAAGCCTTCCAAGCTAAAAAACAGGTAGCTCTCAAGAAAATCGAACGTGATTTTGCAGATGAGACTATCCGTGCTAACTTTGAGAAATTTGGTAAGGATGCTCGTAAGCTAGCTGCCGAATTTACTCCAGAAGAATTGGCAATGTATATCTTGAGTCTGACTGTTCAAGATCCGGATAGCCTTCCAGAAGTGGAGATTGCGCGTGAAAAACCACTGCCATTTAAACCATCAGGTAATGGCTTCGGTGGTAAAGCTAAGGGAGGTCGTCGTGGAGATGACCGTCGAGACCGTGATCGCCGTGGTAATGGTCGTCGGGATGATTTCAAAAAAGGAAGTCGTGGCAATGATCGTTTTGATAAAGACAGACGTTACCGTAAGGATAATAAAAAACCACGCAATACTTCAAGTGAAAAGCAAACAGGCTTTGTTATTCGTAACAAGGAGATAAATAAGAAAAAGCGGTTCAAAATGAATCGCTTTTTTATATAAGGAGACCAAGGGTGAAAGAAGATGGTGATAGCAAAGGATAGGTGAAATGGAAAGGTATTATCAACCCACCTTCTTATAATGATATAATATCAAATATAAATTAGGTTGTCAATAAGAAAACATAATTTTCTAAAATATTTCAGCTAGTCTAAATTGCAATTAAATAAGCAATTTTCAGATAATAATTGAAAATTCAATCTGTTTATGTTATAATGATAGCGATTAAATTCGAGGTGAAAAATGGCACATTTATTAGAAAAAACAAGAAAGATTACATCAATTTTGAAGCGCTCAGAGGAGCAGTTTCAGGATGAGCTTCCTTACAACGCTATTACGCGTCAGTTAGCGGATATTATTCATTGCAATGCCTGCATTATCAATAGTAAGGGACGTCTGCTTGGCTATTTTATGCGTTATAAAACAAATACAGATCGCGTAGAGCAATTCTTCCAAACTAAGATTTTCCCAGATGACTACGTTCAAGGGGCTAATATGATTTACGAAACAGAAGCAAATTTGCCTGTTGAGCATGATATGAGTATTTTCCCTGTTGAGAGTAGAGAAGATTTTCCAGATGGCTTGACGACTATTGCACCGATTCATGTATCGGGGATTCGCCTTGGTTCTTTGATTATTTGGCGCAATGATAAAAAATTCGAAGATGAGGACTTGATTCTTGTTGAGATTGCCAGTACCGTTGTTGGGATTCAGCTTCTTAACTTCCAGCGTGAAGAAGATGAGAAAAATATCCGTCGCCGTACTGCTGTCACCATGGCGGTTAATACCCTTTCTTACTCCGAACTCCGTGCTGTTTCAGCAATTTTAGGGGAATTAAATGGAAATGAAGGGCAGTTGACTGCATCAGTGATTGCAGACCGTATCGGAATTACCCGCTCTGTGATTGTCAATGCCCTTCGTAAACTTGAATCTGCGGGAATTATTGAAAGTCGCTCACTTGGAATGAAGGGAACCTACCTTAAGGTCTTGATTTCAGATATTTTTGAAGAAGTGAAGAAAAGAGATTACTAATGACTAAAGCTTTAATTTCGATTGATTATACAGAAGATTTTGTTGCTGATAGTGGTAAATTGACAGCAGGGGCTCCAGCTCAGGCTATTTCGGATGCCATTAGCAAGGTGACTCGATTAGCTTTTGAACGGGGAGATTATATCTTCTTTACTATTGATGCTCATGAAGAAAACGATTGTTTTCATCCAGAAAGTAAACTATTTCCTCCTCATAATCTGATTGGGACTAGTGGACGCAATTTATACGGAGACTTGGGGATCTTTTATCAAGAGCATGGTTCAGACAGTCGTGTCTTTTGGATGGATAAACGCCATTACTCAGCTTTTTCAGGGACTGACCTAGATATTCGTTTGAGAGAGCGTCGCATTTCTACAGTTATCTTAACAGGTGTCTTGACGGATATCTGTGTCCTGCATACAGCTATTGATGCCTATAATCTAGGTTATGACATCGAGATTGTTCAACCAGCTGTTGCTTCCATCTGGCCTGAAAATCATCAATTTGCCCTAGGTCATTTCAAAAATACACTTGGAGCTAAGTTAGTAGATGAAAATCTAAATGAAATTTTAGAGTAATTTGGTTGATGAAATGAAAAAAATTGAAAAAAAGTGTTGACAAGCATCCCAAAAGTTGATATACTAGTAAAGTAATCGACGCGGGGATGGCGGAATTGGCAGACGCGCAGGACTAAGGATCCTGACCGCTTTAGGTCGTGAGGGTTCAAGTCCCTCTCTCCGCATAGGATAAGAGTTAGCTTAGGCTAGCTCTTTTGTATTTCTCTAAAAAATTAGAATCCAGTCAAATGTAGTGGAGAATCAGCGAAAATATGGGAAAGCTGATCCTTGTTTCTGCTTTTGTATAGAAGAATAATAAAGATTATCTTCTTCAAATTCTCCGATATTCTCTAAAGTTTTGTGCAAGTTGCACAGAACTTTTTTTGTTTTTTTGGTCACCTTGCCATAGAAATGTAAAACGTTTTCATCTATAATATAATTATCAAAAACAAAAGGAGTTCACCTCATGGTAGAATTGAATCTTAAAAATATTTACAAAAAATATCCAAACAGCGAACACTATTCAGTTGAAGATTTCAACTTGAATATCAAAGATAAAGAATTTATCGTTTTCGTAGGTCCTTCAGGATGTGGTAAATCAACAACCCTTCGTATGATTGCTGGTCTTGAAGACATCACAGAAGGTACTGCATCTATCGATGGCGTGGTTGTCAACGACGTAGCTCCAAAAGACCGTGACATCGCCATGGTATTCCAAAACTACGCTCTTTACCCACACATGACTGTATACGATAACATGGCTTTCGGTTTGAAATTGCGTAAATACAGCAAAGAAGACATCGACAAACGTGTGCAAGAAGCAGCTGAAATCCTTGGATTGAAAGAATTCTTGGAACGTAAACCAGCTGACCTTTCAGGTGGTCAACGTCAACGTGTTGCCATGGGTCGTGCCATCGTCCGTGATGCAAAAGTATTCTTGATGGACGAACCTTTGTCAAACTTGGATGCAAAACTTCGTGTATCAATGCGTGCTGAAATTGCGAAAATCCACCGTCGTATCGGAGCTACAACTATCTACGTAACTCACGACCAAACAGAAGCGATGACACTTGCAGACCGTATCGTTATCATGTCAGCAACTAAGAACCCTGCTGGTACAGGTACTATCGGACGTGTTGAGCAAATCGGTACTCCTCAAGAAGTTTACAAAAACCCAGTTAACAAATTCGTTGCAGGATTCATCGGAAGCCCAGCAATGAACTTCATCAATGTGAAATTAGTTGGTAGCGAAATTATTTCTGATGGTTTCCGTTTGAAAGTTCCAGAAGGAGCATTGAAAGTTCTTCGCGAAAAAGGCTACGAAGGTAAAGAGTTGATTTTCGGTATCCGTCCAGAAGATGTGAATGCAGAACCTGCTTTCCTTGAAACATTCCCAGACTGTGTTGTAAAAGCGACTATCTCTGTATCAGAACTGCTTGGTTCAGAATCTCACCTATACTGCCAAGTTGGTAAAGACGAATTTGTTGCTAAAGTTGATGCTCGTGATTACTTGCAAACAGGTGCAACAGTTGAACTTGGATTTGACTTGAACAAAGCACACTTCTTCGATGTAGAAACTGAAAAAACAGTCTATTAAAATAAATAAAATTCAAAGCAGTACAAGAAAAGATATCTCTTTATCGATTGTAGTGGAGAGATATCAGTTAGTCTAGGGAGAGAAACAAAATGCTTCTCTCCTTTTTGCTAGGGAAGTCATATTATGTATCTATCTTGTGACGTGCCTTGAATAAAAATGGTCGTCTTATTTGACTTATAGGGTGACTAGCAAATGAAATATTGTTTTCCCTTTCTTCTTTACTGGAAAATATGCTATAATAGAGAGTAAAAACTTTGAAAGAAAGAAAAATATGAATTTAAAAGATTACATTGCAACAATTGAAAATTATCCAAAAGAAGGTATCACCTTCCGTGATATTAGTCCTTTGATGGCTGATGGAAATGCTTATAGCTACGCTGTTCGTGAAATTGTTCAGTATGCTACTGACAAGAAAATTGACATGGTTGTAGGGCCTGAGGCTCGTGGATTTATTGTGGGCTGTCCAGTTGCCTTTGAGTTGGGAATTGGTTTTGCACCTGTTCGTAAACCAGGTAAATTGCCACGTGAAGTCATTTCTGCTGACTATGAAAAAGAGTACGGTGTTGATACCTTGACTATGCATGCGGATGCAATCAAACCAGGTCAACGCGTTCTTATTGTAGATGACCTCTTGGCAACAGGTGGAACTGTTAAGGCAACTATCGAGATGATTGAAAAACTTGGTGGTATTGTAGCAGGTTGTGCCTTCCTTGTTGAATTGGATGAATTGAACGGCCGTGAAAAAATCGGGGACTACGATTACAAGGTTCTTATGCATTATTAATGAAAAACAGTCCCTAGGGCTGTTTTCTCTACATTAGGATATAAAAATAGACTATAGCTAGTTAGAGAAAAACTATAATTGAAAACTATATCTTCTTGCAGTATAATAAAAGGACTATGTGTTTGAAATTTAGTTTCATACTCAATGAAAATCAAAGAGTAAACTAGCCGTAAGCTGCTCAAAGTACAGCTTTGAGGTTGCAGATAGAACTGACGAAGTCAGCTCAAAACACAGTTTTGAGGTTGCAGATAGAACTGACGAAGTCAGCTCAAAACACCGTTTTGAGGTTGTAGATGAAACTGACGAAGTCAGCTCAAAACACCGTTTTGAGGTTGTAGATGAAACTGACGAAGTCAGCTCAAAACACCGTTTTGAGGTTGTAGATGAAACTGACGAAGTCAGCTCAAAACACCGTTTTGAGGTTGTAGATGAAACTGACGAAGTCAGCTCAAAACACCGTTTTGAGGTTGTAGATGAAACTGACGAAGTCAGCTCAAAACACCGTTTTGAGGTTGTAGATGAAACTGACGAAGTCAGCTCAAAACACCGTTTTGAGGTTGTAGATGAAACTGACGAAGTCAGCTCAAAACACACGTTTTGAGGTTGCAGATAGAACTGACGAAGTCAGCTCAAAACACAGTTTTGAGGTTGCAGATAGAACTGACGAAGTCAGTAACATATACGTACGGCAAGGCAACGTTGACGCGGTTTTGAAGAGATTCTCGAAGAGTTTCAAACATATGCAATTATTTCTGAAAGAGTACAGTTAGGAGAGGGTTATGCCGATTCGAATTGATAGAAAATTACCAGCTGTTGAGATTTTACGGACAGAGAATATCTTTGTCATGGATGATCAACGTGCGGCCCACCAAGATATCCGTCCTTTGAAGATTTTAATTTTAAATCTCATGCCACAGAAAATGGTCACAGAAACCCAGTTGTTGCGCCATTTGGCTAATACGCCCCTGCAATTGGATATTGATTTTCTCTATATGGAGAGCCATCGTTCTAAAACAACTCGTTCAGAGTACATGGAGACCTTTTATAAAACCTTTCCTGAAGTCAAGGATGAGTATTTTGATGGGATGATTATCACGGGTGCTCCAGTTGAGCATTTACCATTTGAGGAAGTGGACTATTGGGAGGAATTTAGCCAGGTGCTTGAGTGGTCCAAGACCCATGTCTATTCGACCCTTTATATCTGTTGGGGGGCTCAGGCTGGTCTTTATCTGCGTTATGGAGTGGAAAAATACCAGATGGACAGTAAGTTATCGGGTATTTATCCTCAGGACACTTTAAAAGAAGGGCACCTTCTTTTAAGAGGCTTTGACGATAGCTATGTTTCCCCTCATTCTCGGCACACGGAGATTTCTAAGGAAGAGGTCTTAAACAAAACCAATCTCGAGATTTTATCAGAGGGTTCTCAGGTTGGGGTTTCGATTTTGGCTAGTCGTGATTTGCGTGAAATTTATAGTTTTGGGCATTTGGAATATGACCGTGATACCTTGGCAAATGAATATTTCCGAGATCGTGATGCAGGTTTGGATCCTCATATTCCAGAAAATTACTTTAAGGATGATGATGTCAACCAGACACCTTGTCTTTGTTGGTCTTCATCAGCAGCCCTCTTTTTCAGTAACTGGGTGAATTATGCGGTCTATCAGGAGACGCCTTTTGACTGGAGAAAAATAGAAGATGATGCATCTACATTTGGGTATTTATAAGAGGAATTATGACATATTTAGACGCTTTTAAATCAGGGAACTTGGTTTTACCGAGTGCCCTGCTCTTGCATTTTAAGGAACTCTTTCCTTCTAGCGACGATTTTCTGGTTTGGCAATTTTTCTATTTGCAAAATACGACAGGCTTAGAAGAAATGTCGCCAAGCCAGATTGCTGAAAGGATTGGCAAGGAAATTTCGGATGTCAACCAGTCCATTTCCAATCTGACGGAGAGGGGACTTCTCCAGTATCGTACTATCGAATTAAATGGCGAAATCGAATTGCTTTTTGATGCTAGTTTGGCTTTGGAACGTTTGGATGACTTGCTTGGAGCTATTGCTTCGAGTTCAGACCAGTTGATACCTCAAAATCATCTTAAGGATTTGGTGGAAACCTTCCAGCAGGAGTTGGGACGCTTGTTGACGCCTTTTGAGATTGAGGATTTGATGAAGACACTAAAGGAAGATGGAACCAGTGCTGACTTGATTAAGGAAGCTCTTCGTGAAGCTGTTTTGAATGGAAAACCAAACTGGAAGTACATCCAGGCGATTTTGAGAAACTGGCGACATGAAGGTATCAAAAGTGTGGCTCAAATCGAGGCTAAGCGGGCAGAAAGAGAAGCAAGCAATCCTCAGTTGACACAGGTATCGGCAGATTTCAGAAATGCTATGGATCTCTGGAAGGATTAATCCATGTCAGCAGGCTTGAAATCCGAGTAAGATTTGCAAGCTGTGTCTAATTGTGATAAAATAAATAGAAAATAAATTGAAAAAAGAGGTATGTGAAATGTCACGTAAACCATTTATCGCTGGTAACTGGAAAATGAACAAAAATCCAGAAGAAGCTAAAGCATTCGTTGAAGCAGTTGCGTCAAAACTTCCTTCATCAGATCTTGTTGAAGCAGGTATCGCTGCTCCAGCTCTTGATTTGACAACAGTTCTTGCTGCGGCAAAAGGTTCAAACCTTAAAGTTGCTGCTCAAAACTGCTACTTTGAAAATGCAGGTGCCTTCACTGGTGAAACAAGCCCACAAGTTTTGAAAGAAATCGGTACTGACTACGTTGTTATCGGTCACTCAGAACGCCGTGACTACTTCCATGAAACTGACGAAGATATCAACAAAAAAGCAAAAGCAATCTTTGCAAACGGTATGCTTCCAATCATCTGTTGTGGTGAGTCACTTGAAACTTACGAAGCTGGTAAAGCTGCTGAATTTGTAGGTGCTCAAGTATCTGCTGCATTGGCTGGATTGACTGCTGAACAAGTTGCTGCATCAGTTATCGCTTACGAACCAATCTGGGCTATCGGTACTGGTAAATCAGCTTCACAAGACGACGCACAAAAAATGTGTAAAGTTGTTCGTGACGTTGTAGCTGCTGACTTTGGTCAAGAAGTTGCAGACAAAGTTCGTGTTCAATACGGTGGTTCTGTTAAACCTGAGAACGTTGCTTCATACATGGCTTGTCCAGACGTTGACGGTGCCCTTGTAGGTGGTGCGTCACTTGAAGCTGAAAGCTTCTTGGCTTTGCTTGACTTTGTAAAATAATCAGTAAGTAGCAAAAGCTAGGTGGAACAGCATTCAGATGTCTGTTCCATTTTTTATAGGAGAGGAAAGATTGAAAACAAAATTTGTATGTATAGGGCTAGCAAGCCTTTGCTTACTTGGCGTAAGAGTTTCAGGAATTGCGGCAGATGAAACAAGTGGAAGCACAGTTTCAGAAAAATCTAGTCTATCAACAGGAACTTCATCAACTAGTAGCAATGAACAGAGAAACAGTGTCTCTGCCCACTGGGATGGAGATTATTATGTAAAGGCTGATGGTTCTAAAGCTCAAAGTGAATGGATTTTTGATAATAACTACAAAGCTTGGTTTTATCTCAAATCAGACGGTCGTTATGCTCAAAATGAGTGGCAGGGCAATTACTACCTGAAATCAGGTGGCTATATGGCTCAAAACGAGTGGCTTTATGATAATAATTACAAGAGTTGGTTTTATCTCAAGTCAGATGGGGCTTATGCTCATCAAGAATGGCAATTGATTGGAAATAAGTGGTACTACTTCAAGAAGTGGGGTTACATGGCTAAAAGCCAATGGCAAGGAAGTTATTTCTTGAACGGTCAAGGTGCCATGATGCAAAATGAATGGCTTTATGATCCAGCCTATTCTGCTTATTTTTATCTCAAATCCGATGGAACTTATGCTAACCAAGAGTGGCAAAAAGTGGGCGGCAAATGGTACTATTTCAAGAAGTGGGGCTATATGGCTCAGAATGAGTGGCAAGGCAACTACTATTTGACTGGAAGTGGTGCCATGGCGACTGATGAAGTGATTATGGATGGCGCTCGCTATATTTGCGGCCTCTGGTGAGCTCAAAGAAAAGAAAGATTTGAATGTCGGCTGGGTTCACAGAGATGGTAAACGCTATTTCTTTAATAATAGAGAAGAACAAGTTGGAACCGAACATGCTAAGAAAGTTATTGATATTAGTGAGCACAATGGCCGTATCAATGATTGGAAAAAGGTTATTGATGAAAATGAAGTAGATGGTGTCATTGTTCGTCTAGGTTATAGCGGTAAAGAAGACAAGGAATTGGCGCATAACATTAAGGAGTTAAACCGTCTGGGAATACCTTATGGCGTCTATCTCTATACCTATGCTGAAAATGAGACTGATGCTGAGAATGATGCTGAACAGACCATTGAACTTCTGAAGAAATACAATATGAACTTGTCTTACCCTATCTACTATGATGTTGAGAACTGGGAGTATGTGAATAAAAGTAAGCGTGCTCCGAATGATACAGGTACTTGGGTTAAGATTATCAACAAGTACATGGAGACGATGAAGCAGGCGGGTTATCAAAATGTGTATGTCTATAGCTATCGTAGTTTATTACAGACGCGTTTAAAACACCCAGATATTTTAAAACATGTAAACTGGGTAGCGGCCTATAACAATGCTTTAGAATGGGAAAACCCTCATTATTCAGGAGAAAAAGGTTGGCAATATACCTCTTCTGAATACATGAAAGGAATCCAAGGGCGCGTAGATGTCAGCGTTTGGTATTAAGCTCTGATTAGAAAGAGGGATGTGATAGTAGCACCCTCTTTTTCTTTGTTTTATGATAGTTTATCCTCGAGTAAATTCAAGAACTTGCTCGGAAATGAATCTTATACTCAATGAAAATCAAAGAGCAAACTAGGAAACTAGCCGCAGGCTGCTCAAAACACTGTTTTGAGGTTGTAGATAAGACTGATGAAGTCAGTAACTATATCTACGGCAAGGAGACGTTGACGTGGTTTGAAGAGATTTTCGAAGAGTATTATATAGTAGATTGAATATAGACCAGAACATTGCGGTTGCTAAAACATTTTTAGAAATTCATTTGTCTTTCCTAATCGACTTGGTTACATCTTATTTCAATCTATTATAGTCTTGGGGAATTTCTTCAAACCACATCAGCTTGGTCAGTTCTACCTGCGACCTCAAAACTTGTGCTTTGGTCAAGCTGGGTTTAGTTTCCTAGTTTGCTGATGGATTTCCATTGACTATAAGCATCCAACCCTCTTTTCGTCTTCTAAAGAATTTTAAATTATCAGTCTATTGCAACTTTTCTCATGTGGGTTATTTTGCTTGCTATTGGTTTTCCTTAGTAGTATACTAAGGTAGTAATCATTAAGAAGTGGTTACATAAAAATAATGAATGAGGTAAAATAAAATGGTAGAATTGAAAAAAGAAGCAGCAAAAGATGTCGCAACATTAACAAAAGCAGCGCCAGTAGCATTGGCAAAAACAAAGGAAGTTTTGAATCAAGCTGTTGCTGATTTGTACGTAGCCCACGTTGCTTTGCATCAAGTGCACTGGTACATGCGTGGACGCGGTTTTATGGTATGGCATCCAAAAATGGATGAGTACATGGATGCTCTTGATGGTCATTTAGATGAAATCAGTGAACGATTGATTACACTCGGTGGTAAACCATACTCTACTTTGACAGAGTTCCTTCAAAACAGTGAAATCGAAGAAGAAGCTGGTGAATACCGCAATGTTGAAGAAAGTTTGGAACGTGTCCTTGTTATCTACCGTTACTTGTCAGAACTTTTCCAAAAAGGTTTGGATGTTACTGATGAAGAAGGTGATGATGTGACAAATGGTATCTTCTCAGACGCTAAAAATGAAACGGATAAAACAATCTGGATGCTTGCCGCAGAACTTGGACAAGCACCTGGTTTGTAAGAAACAAGGCAACATAGATAAATCTGTAGGAAATTTCTTACAGATTTTTTCTATTTTGTAAGCTATTCCAAACCAGTCTTTTTTTGAGTTTTTTGATAAAATAGTACTATCAGTAAAAAGGATGGAAGCATGACTAAGAAAATCGTAGCTATTTGGGCCCAGGATGAAGAGGGTGTGATTGGTAAGGATAATCGTCTGCCTTGGCATTTGCCAGCAGAACTGCAACATTTCAAGGAAACAACTCTGAATCATGCTATCTTGATGGGGCGGGTAACCTTTGATGGGATGGGACGTCGCTTGCTTCCACAACGGGAGACCTTGATTTTGACACGTAACACGGAAGAAAAGATAGATGGGGTTGCTACTTTTCAGGACGTCCAGTCTGTTCTCGACTGGTATCAGGCTCAAGAAAAGAATCTCTACATTATCGGTGGGAAGCAGATTTTTCAGGCTTTTGAACCCTACTTAGATGAAGTAATTGTCACTCACATTCATGCTCGGGTGGAGGGAGATACCTATTTTCCTGAGGAGTTTGACTTATCTCTTTTTGAGACAGTTTCAAGCAAATTCTACGCCAAAGATGAGAAGAATCCTTATGATTTTACCATCCAATATCACAAGAGAAAGGAAGTCTAATGGAACGGAGTTTATTTGGTTTATTCACGGCTTTTCTGTGTTTCATCTGCCTTCTGGCAGGAGCACAGGCTTTTCGTAAAAAGCGTTACGGGCTTTCTATCCTCCTTTGGTTAAATGCCTTTACCAATCTGGTCAATAGTATTCATGCTTTTTACATGACCTTATTTTAGATAGAATGACAGTATAGAATGGAAGGAAATCATGTCTACAAATAGAAAAAATGATATGATGGTTTATTGCTCATTTTGTGGCAAAAACCAAGAAGAAGTACAAAAAATAATTGCTGGGAACAATGCTTTTATTTGTAATGAATGCGTGGAGTTGGCTCAGGAAATCATTCGAGAAGAATTGGTTGAGGAAGTCTTGGCAGACTTGTCTGAGGTGCCAAAACCAATCGAACTCCTCCATATCTTGAACCACTATGTAATCGGTCAAGATCGTGCCAAGCGTGCCTTGGCAGTGGCGGTTTATAACCACTACAAACGTATCAACTTCCACGATACGCGTGAGGAGTCAGAAGATGTGGATTTGCAGAAGTCAAACATTTTGATGATTGGCCCAACTGGTTCAGGGAAAACTTTCCTTGCCCAGACCTTGGCTAAGAGCTTGAATGTGCCTTTTGCGATTGCGGATGCGACAGCTCTTACTGAGGCTGGTTATGTGGGTGAGGACGTGGAAAATATTCTCCTTAAACTCTTGCAGGCTGCTGACTTTAATATCGAGCGTGCAGAGCGTGGGATTATCTACGTGGATGAAATTGACAAGATTGCCAAGAAGAGCGAGAACGTATCGATCACACGGGATGTTTCTGGTGAAGGGGTGCAACAAGCCCTTCTCAAGATTATCGAGGGAACTGTTGCTAGCGTGCCGCCTCAAGGTGGACGCAAACATCCGCAACAAGAAATGATTCAAGTGGATACTAAAAATATCCTCTTCATCGTGGGTGGTGCCTTTGATGGTATTGAAGAAATTGTCAAACAACGTCTGGGTGAAAAGGTTATCGGCTTTGGTCAAAATAATAAAGCAATTGATGAAAACAGCTCTTACATGCAAGAAATCATCGCAGAAGATATTCAAAAATTCGGTATTATTCCAGAGTTGATTGGACGCTTGCCTGTCTTTGCAGCCCTTGAGCAATTAACGATTGATGACTTGGTTCGTATCTTGAAAGAGCCAAGAAATGCCTTGGTCAAACAATATCAAACCTTGTTATCTTATGATGATGTCGAGTTGGAATTTGACGACGAAGCTCTTCAAGAGATTGCCAATAAGGCCATCGAACGGAAGACAGGGGCGCGTGGTCTTCGCTCCATCATCGAAGAAACCATGCTAGATGTCATGTTTGAAGTACCGAGTCAGGAAAATGTGAAATTGGTTCGCATCACAAAAGAAGCTGTCGATGGAACGGATAAACCAATCTTGGAAACAGCCTAGAGGTGACTATGGAAATCAATACACATAATGCTGAAATCTTGCTCAGTGCAGCCAACAAGTCTCATTATCCGCAGGATGAACTGCCAGAGATTGCCCTAGCAGGGCGTTCAAATGTTGGTAAGTCTAGTTTTATCAATACCATGCTGAACCGTAAGAATCTGGCTCGTACGTCAGGGAAACCTGGGAAAACTCAGTTGCTCAACTTCTTTAACATTGACGACAAGATGCGCTTTGTGGATGTGCCTGGCTATGGCTATGCCCGCGTTTCCAAAAAGGAACGTGAAAAGTGGGGGCGCATGATTGAGGAGTACCTAACGACTCGAGAAAATCTTCGTGCAGTGGTCAGTTTGGTGGATCTCCGTCATGACCCGTCAGCAGATGATGTGCAGATGTACGAATTTCTCAAGTATTACGAGATTCCGGTTATCATCGTTGCGACCAAGGCGGACAAGATTCCTCGTGGTAAATGGAACAAGCACGAATCAGCAATCAAAAAGAAATTAAACTTTGACCCAAGTGACGACTTTATCCTCTTTTCATCTGTCAGCAAGGCAGGAATGGATGAGGCTTGGGATGCAATCTTAGAAAAATTGTGAGGAAAAGAAAATGGCAAAAACAATACATACAGACAAGGCTCCAAAGGCTATCGGACCCTATGTTCAAGGAAAAATCGTTGGCAACCTTTTGTTTGCTAGTGGTCAAGTTCCTCTCTCTCCTGAAACTGGAGAAATCGTTGGAGAAACGATTCAAGAACAGACAGAACAAGTCTTGAAAAACATCGGTGCTATTTTGGCAGAAGCAGGAACTGACTTTGACCATGTTGTCAAAACAACTTGCTTTTTGAGCGATATGAACGACTTTGTTCCTTTTAACGAGGTTTACCAAACGGCCTTTAAAGAGGAATTCCCAGCTCGTTCAGCAGTAGAGGTAGCTCGTCTTCCTCGTGATGTAAAAGTCGAAATCGAAGTCATCGCAGAGATTGGATAAGCTAGTTGA
Source organism: Streptococcus bouchesdurhonensis (assembly GCF_948472335.1). Next base: position 299,808 of record NZ_CAOKTW010000002.1, read on the forward strand.
AGTTTGGTGTTGCCAAACTTCTTTTGATATAAGGAGAAAAAGATGACAAAGAAACAACTTCACTTGGTGATTGTGACAGGAATGAGTGGTGCAGGCAAAACTGTAGCCATTCAGTCCTTTGAGGATTTGGGTTATTTTACTATTGATAATATGCCGCCAGCTCTCTTGCCTAAGTTTTTGCAGTTGGTGGAAA